>PADT01000074.1 GCA_002700465.1 Flavobacteriaceae bacterium
TGAGAATAGCTTCCTTCTTTTCCGGACAAGGCGCTGTTGAAGGATTAGATTTAACAGGTTACATAACTAGTGGTGATTACTTCTTTGATGTTGCATTTACAAATCTAGAGTTTCTTGATGAAAATGATAATGTTTTCTCCAGTGTTTCAGGTGGATTTAATGTAGCTGCCACACCAAGCTTAACCGCTTATATAGATGATGTCATAACAACAGAAGCTTCAGAAACAGCTTCTGTAATTGTAAATTTAAGTAAAGCTGCATCTTCTGATGTAACAATAAATTACTCTACAACTGATGGTACAGCTATTGCTGGAAGTGACTATACAAGCACTTCTGGAACTTTAACGATAGCGGCAGGGTCTAAAACAGGTACTGTTGTTGTTCCCGTTACTAAAGACGATACAGCTGAAGGTCCAGAGACATTCACTTTCACATTAAGCGATCCTTCTGGAGCGGTACTCGGAAGATCTGAAGCCGATGTTACTATTAATAATGAAACTGTATTCAGTGATGTTTTAAACATTACTTGGGATTCACTGCAGAGAATGAGTTGGGACAACAGAACCTGGACCATTCGAGGTGATGATACCGATACAGTTAGACTTCTCGGACATGAATACACTTTTAATGATGGCGGTTCAACAGGCACTCAATTCGAACCATTTAGATTTAAAGGCACAACTGTACAAGATGGTATTACCTATAATAAATATGAACTATGGGACGGAAGAGTGCTTATTGAAGCCGGGGTTAATGTTATATACGGTAGAAGAGAACTGGGTAAGGCCATAGCAGGTAAAAACGAAGCTCCTGAGTTTTGGTACCAGTGGAAAACGGTATACGAGAATGCTGTTGCTGTTTATGGAAAAGTAGAAAATGAATATGATTTAGACGGTGATACTCTAACTTACAGTCTTCAGACTTCTGGTGATTATGCATTATTCAATATTGATTCAACTACCGGAGAAGTAACATTTAAAGTTGCGCCTAATTACGAAGCTCCCGCCTCACAACAGGCAGCTGCATATGGTACACAAGAATCAGATTTCTCTAGTGTTGATGGAAATCAACTAAGATATTTAAATCAATATCAAGTTACGGTTCTTGGTAATGATGGATCCGGAGAGGCCAATGCAGTTACATCTAATAATCTCTATATTGATGTAAGAAACCTTCCTGATTATGCTGGTTATGATCCAACAAATAAAATTCCTTTTTTCAAAGATATGTGGGGATCTGGTTCCAAATTTATAGATGATGCAGCGAATCAATCTATTCAAATTAAAGGTTTCGATCTAGACTTTGATACATTAACCTGGACTCTAGTAGGAGTACAAAACGATGATAATCGTTGGGGTACGGTAAGTGGAGATACAGGACTTGCAATAGCAGATGCTCCTTTAACTCTTTCCTCTACTGGACTATTGACTCCAAAATCTACAATTAGTTTTGAAGATGGAAATTCCTGGTACAGAGTAAATGTTTCAATTACTGATGGTAAATCAACTGCGGTAACAAAAGAGTATTATTTCCAAGTAGAAGATACGTTAGATGATGGAACTCTAGTGGTTAACGGTACGCTTATGAGCGGTAGTCACTCTATCTCTGGAGCTACAGTTTGGCAGGATTTAGATAATGATGGTGTGCAGGATGGTGGTGAAACTGGTGTAACTACCGATGTTTATGGTAATTTTTCGGTAAGCTTATCTAAATCATCTACTGATGCACCTATCTTAGCAAAAGGTGGAGTTCTAACTGGGAGTGGCCTAGAGAACAAAGCTATCTTGAAAATTAACTCTAATCTTAAAGAAGTTTTAGATAGAGATTGGGGAAATTATTCACTAGCTCCGACATCTTCAATTTCTTTATCGATGCAAAATCTTGATCGAAGTATTTCTGATAAGCAAAGTTCCTTGGACATTCAAAAATCTTTTGGATTTGATCCTTTGTGGCATGAAGGGGATGGTAATTTTTATGGTGCAAGATTCTATGATATTAAGAATAATATTAATATTTCTTCTACGATAAATGATTGGGAAGCTTTTAATCTTAATATCTTTACTTTGAATAATCTGTTGACCGTTTTAGGAAATACTTTTTCTAAGGCTGCAGTTCAGATAGTTACTGATGCCTTGGCTGATGTCAATTCATCTGTATCAGGTACTGCAAATGTTTCAAGTTTCTCTGCTGGGTCTTTAACTAGCACACAAGTAGATTCAATTGAAGCCGCTGCTTATCAGGCAATGTATGATGCTGTTGCAGAATCTGTGACAGGAAAAACCTCGTATGATGGATTCAGACTATCTGATGAGAGTCCTGTAACAATTACTGATCACGAAGGGTCAATAAATGTTGTTCATTCGCCAAGTTATTCTGTAACGGATGGTGTTCTTACACTCAATACTGCAAATAGTGAAATTAGTAAATCTGATTTACAAAGTGCACTGAATTTAGAGGCTGGATCTAAAGGAATGCTAATCCAAGTGGAACTTGGAACTCTTCCAACAACTGCTCAAACTATAGAATTCAAAGGTGTATTGATAGATGGGCTTAATTCAACTGTAGATACAGGAGAAAGAGGTATAGATGTAAGATTCCAAGTTCTTATAGATCCATCTAAAGAAGTCGGAGCGTTTGATTACGCATACGTACCAAAAAGTTCTGATATAACCGTTATTTATACTGGTGAAGACGGAACATCAACATCTACAACTGTTACTCATAGCGGTAACATGATTCAAGTCACAACAAATAGTCAGGGTGTTCCTGTTATGTCTGTTGATTTTACTGAGGTGTTTGCAAGAGGAATCCCACAAACAAACCTAGACTCATATTTCACTACCAGTACTGCGAGTAATGGTCAGTATTATATGGAACTAGATTTTGTAGGCTCTTCTTTGAAAACTGCACAAGGTGAATCATTTACTAAAGTAGTAGCTCCTTTTAAGGTTGCCGATACTCCAAAACCTGTTGTTTATATTGACGATATCACTGTCTCTGAAAGCAGAGGGTGGTCGCAATTGCAAGTTACCTTAAGCAAACCTGCAACAGAGACTTTTACTATTGATTACTCTTTTAATGGCGGAGATGCTACTAAAAATAGTGATTATTGGTGGTGGTCCGATGATACTGGGTATAGACAAATCACATTTGTTAAAGGACAGAGTACGGCTGTAGTAAATGTTGATATTAGAAATGATAGTGAAGTTGAATCGACAGAAACTTTCAATATTGATTTCAAAATAGCTAGTGGNTCTGAGNNTAAATANATCCTTGGTGCTGAGCAAGTAACAGTAACNATTGAAGATGATGACTCATCTTCAGGTNCATTAGANCTNAATACTTTAACTGATTTAGTAATGACTAAGTTAAANACTACTTTAGCAACTGAACTCAAAACTCTAACAGANGCTAATTCAGCTGATTTGAGNTCTACAAGCACTAGCTTTACAGATATNTTNCTNTCAAATGATTCNATAGCTGATATTTCTACTTATTTAACNGGAGAAGTNACAGAAGATGNNACTTTGTANGATGGNATTCTGAAAGCTGTNGTTAATNTAGCTAATGAATATNTAAATGCTGCTAGAGGACCTAGTAATATNGAAACNTCAGTNAGACTTGANGGTCAGCAAATGGCNAAAGACTTTACTGCTATTAATATTGGGTTTGATACAGTTGATTTCTCTGCATTCACGGCAACTGCCTCTGATGCGCTGAAAACAGCTATTATTGATGCAATTTATTCAAGCTCTGGATTTAAATATACTGGAGCAACAACAGTTATCAGTAATGTTCTCTCATATACTCGAACAATAGATACAGATGCAGCCGCTTATGCAAATATACTTTTCCCTGCAGACATAAGACCTGGTTACTTGGGTAATGATGTAACCTTTTCTAAAGGAACCTCAGGAGATGACACAATAAACTTCAGCACTAATAATGCTAATGTCGTCTATCAAGGTCTGGCTGGAAATGACACAATTGAATTGAGTTCTCAAGCCAATCATACGATTTATGGTGGGCTAGGTGATGACTTGATAAAAGAAACTACTTCGGATGGTTACAGCGATTACTATTTTGGTGGACCTGGTAATGATAAATTAGCAGTTTATTATGCCGAGCAATCAAAAATGATTGGAGGAACCGGAGAGGACGTATTTATTCTTGATTATGTTACTAATGGAGCTAGGAAATTCGATGCTAATCTTTATAACTCTAATGACGAGGATAGAGATGGAACTATAGAATGGAACGAAATAAATAATGCTCCGTTAATAATCGTTGATTTCGAACAAGGGGTAGATAAGATTGGTTTAAGAGATGGTTCAGGTGACTGGGATGGAAAAACAATCGTTGCAGTACAAGGAACCGGAACTTTGGCTAATCACACTTTACTCTTCATGGGTAAATCTGAAAGAGGTGAAGACAGTGACGGCTATGTTTGGTCAATTGTAATGAATACAACCGCTTCAGATATGACCGATGCAGACTTCGTATTAGTGGATGCCAACTATGCAACTTCTACTTTGTCAGGTGTGACTATCAGTAACGATTCATCATTAGCCTCAGATGCAACATTAATATTAAATGAGGATGGTTCACTAGAACAAGATTCAGAGAATACCGATAATGCATTCTTGGTAAGTGGGCTAATAGATGATACTTCAGGGCTTAGCTTCGATAATCTCAATTCACCTGATCCTGTTTATCAAGTGAATGAATTTGATGATCTGATATCTGAAGACTATCTTTCTGTTGATGACAATCAGCTAGAGTATGCTGTCATAGATGA
Source organism: Flavobacteriaceae bacterium (assembly GCA_002700465.1). Classification (GTDB taxonomy): domain Bacteria; phylum Bacteroidota; class Bacteroidia; order Flavobacteriales; family Flavobacteriaceae; genus MAG-121220-bin8. The sequence continues at coordinate 4,799 of PADT01000074.1, forward strand.
AATAGAAGAAGAGGAAATATTAATTGCTCTAGACATAGTCTAGTTTAATAATTTGAAAAAACTTTTAATACTGCAGGGACTGTTAGTACAGTCCCTGTTCTTGATATCTTCAGAATTTGAATCCATAGACAACATACTATCCAATAATCTAGACAAACCTCTTATTGTTGGGATTTCTCATGCTAAATTTGACCAATCTTTAGATATTCTTGACTATGCAGATAAGCTTAAATCAACAAAACCTAAAAATGCTACTACCGATACACTCTTCTTAAGTTATAAATATAAAAAATTTAAAATTAGCTATGAATCCTTTGAATCTTCTGGAACTGTAGAGAGATTAACTCAACCAAAATCATTAACTACTGATGTTGATGGTGACTCTATTTATCTTTCTTATGATATCTACGAAACAGACAATAATAATTTAGAACTAGGTTTATTCAATAAGGAAGAAAAGCAAGATCCTGTAATTATTGATTGTTATGCTTTTGGGTCAACTGTAGTCGGTGGTAGTTGTGATGAAGCTAGGCTGAGAGTCTTAGATAGTGATATATATAAAAGCTCTGGAGATCTCGTCTATGAACCTGTACTTAAAACAGCAGGAAATTCTGATTCAAAAGGTATATATTTAAGAATATCTCCTAAATCATTGAGTTTATTTGATTTAACACATACATTTTCTTATAAAGTCTCCGATATTAATCAAAGTTACAGCTCAGCAATTCTAAATACAACCGATTCCTTTATACGAGGTTTATCAATTGATGGAAGGAATGCAGGAGAATTATTAGATCAATTTAAATTAGAACTTCCTCAAGAAACACCCTGGAAAGAAAATACATTTAAATATTCATTATCTAACTTAATTCCAATTGGAGATAAATTTGGTCTATCNCTTATGTATAGTTTTATNAAAGTAAAACGTGATGATTATNTNCCTAATCCAAATAAAGATGATTTTACAAAGAATCATTTATTAGATNTATCNNTGTTTTATAAAGCAAATGATTACGGAATACTCTATCTAAAACTTTCNGCATCCTCTAATTATCTGCTNGGTGAGAATCCATTAGCTTATAATAGACGCTCCAGTCATTTNTTTGATCATCCTTATGGTCAAATTAATGCCGGTTTAATAATTAATTTTTAAGCTCAGATTATGAAATATCGATTTATATTAATCGTAGGAATTTTTTTCTTCCAAAAAAATGTAGCTGATGAACTACTAAATCCTTATATGAATCAAGCTGAATATGAAAATTTTGTTAAACAAGTGAGTGATGCTGTGAGTGTTCATCCAGAATATCTATCGTCTCTTGATTCTTTAAAGGCAGCAGGAGCGAATCTTAAGGGTTCTAAGGCTAATCTTTTGCCTCAAATAAAATTAATTATTGATTCGAACAATCTCTTAGATAAAAGTTTTGAAGACGGATCTAATAATTTATTTGAAAAATCTCAATCTGACCATAAAACAGATGCAAGGCTTACGGTTACCCAGCTTTTGTATGATTTCGGTGCAACAAAAAATAATATCTCTAAGTCTGAAGCGCAATTTGATGCTAAGAGGGCAGAACTTTCTTCAACCATTCTTAATTTGATTTACAAGTCGATTGTAAGTTATATCAATGTATCAGCTTATACTATTTTTACGAATACTATTGATGGATCATATGAACGACATAAGGCCATAAAAGAAAGAATAGAATTGAAGGTTGATGGCGGCTTATCTGCTCCACGAGAATTAAGCCGTGCTAATGCCAGACAAGCAGAGGCCTATGCGAAATTAATTACGGTTAGACAAAACCTGAGTAAAGCCATTTCAGAATATAGAATCTATTTTCCTAATAACGAACTTCCCTCTAAATTACCGCCTGACAACCAATTATTACAGTTTAGAACTTTAGTAGAATCCAGAGAATTAATGATGAGTAATAATCCTGATGTCTTAAGAGCCATAAGTAATCTCGAAGCCTCGTTATTTAATGTAAAAAAAGTGAAAGGGGAATCATTGCCAAGACTAGATTTAGAGGTAAGAGGGAGTCAGTATAATTTATCAGAACAATCAGATGAGTATGATGTATATTCAGGATTAAATATGTCTTATGATATTTATAGCGGCGGTAGAAGGAGCGCTTTAAACGAACAAGCTCAAGCTGAATCCAGCGCCCTTATGAACAACAAAGACGCAATCATTAGAAGAGTGGAGGCAGAAATGAATAACTCTCTTCAAAATATAAAACTTATTCCAGATAATATTGATGCCTATCTGAATGCTTATAAAGCTAATAAGCAATCTCAGTACTTTGCTAATGAACAATTTCAAACTTCCAATGTTTTATTATTAGATCTTTTGCAAACAGAAAGAGATTTTTTAGAATCTTCTCAAGCTTTAATTGAAGCGCTTAGATCTTCTCAAATTGAGAACTACTCTTATATGAAGTTAACAGGTGAATTAGGAAATCAATTTGAATTAAGGATAAATCAATGAAGTTAGTTGATCACTGGTTTTGGTCCGCATTCCTTGAGAATAAACAGACTTATTACAAAGTCATGTTGGCAGCGACTTTAGTTAACTTTATGTCTGTAGGAAGCTCGATATTTATTATGGTTGTCTACGACAGAGTGCTTCCAAATTCAGCTTACGAATCACTTTATGCTTTGACGATAGGAATGGCTTTGGTAATTATTTTTGATTTTATATTAAAAATGCTCAAAACCTATTTTATAGATTATGCAGGAGAATTTGTTGATAAGAATGTTGGGGATACGATATTTAATAGGTTGCTAGACGCACCAACGGCAGTAGTAACTGGACCAGTCGGAGCAACTGCAAATACATTTAGAGAATTTGATTCTGTAAGAGATTTTTTCACTTCTGCAACATTATCCTTAATTGTTGATATTCCATTTATATTTTTATTTATTTTTGTCATCTATCTGATCGCAGGACCCTTAGCATATATACCATTAGTAGCGGTTCCAGTTGTCCTATTGATAGGAATAGTGCTTCAACCATTTCTAGCCAATGTTAGTGAAGATTTGGGTCAACATAATCAAGAAAAACAATCGGTACTTGTAGAGACAATATCAGGGATAGAGTCTATTAAAGTTTTGGGTGGGGGAGATTTAGTAAAAGAAAGATGGAAAGATGCAGCCACTAAACAATCAAGTAGAAGCAGGCTATCAAGATCTTTAGCACAGATT
>PADT01000057.1 GCA_002700465.1 Flavobacteriaceae bacterium
TTTTTAGAAATAATACTTGCACTAATTTTAATTACATATGTAATTAGAAAAGCAAGTCCCTATATCCTAGCTTATTTTTTAAAAAAAATAGAAAAAAAAGTTAGAAATAAGTTCACTCAGGATAACCAAAAAGGTTTTAACTACTCTTCTAAAAAAACTGCAACTAAAAAGGAAAAAGTTGGAGAGTATGTTGACTTTGAAGAAATAGATTAAAACTGTATTTGAATGAAAGATTATTTAACTCATTTAATATGTTTAATAACATTAGCCATAATTTCTGTTACTTATTTTTATCCTGTATTATCAAATAAATCTATTCAACAATCTGATATCTCTCAATTTAAGGGAATGTCAAAACAAATTGTAGATCACAGAGAAAGTTTTAATGAAGAACCGTACTGGTTAGACAATGCATTTCTTGGGATGCCCTCATATCAAGTTAGCGCAAAATATCCATTTGATTTGTTGTATTATATAGATCAAACTATTAGGTTCTTGCCTAGACCTGCTGATTATTTATTCTTGTATTTAATGTCTTTTTATTTTTTGATTATATCATTAAAAATAAATTATAGATATGCATTGTTTGGTGCAATTGCATTTGGTTTTTCTACGTATTTGATAATAATATTGGGTGTTGGTCACAATACCAAAGCATTAGCATTGGGATATTTACCTTTAATTATTGCAGGATTTTTGATGGTTTTAAGAGAAAAATATCTGAAGGGTTTTTTAATTTCATCACTATTTCTAGGTCTTCAGGTTCATGCTAACCATTATCAAATGACTTACTATACCCTAATAATACTTTTAGTTATGGTATTAGTTTATTATTATGATTTTATAAAATTAAAGGAGATAAAAAAGATTTATAAATCTTTTTTAGTCTTCGCTTCTGTTGGTTTACTTGCGCTTTTGATGAATTCACCCTCTTTACTTGCAACAAAGGAATACTCAGAGTTTAGTACAAGAAGTAAAAGTGACATAACAATCAATACTGATGGTTCAGCAAAAGAATCATTAAGTGGTCTGGATAAGGAATATATTACAGAGTACAGTTACGGAATTTTAGAAAGCTTCAATCTTATATTTCCCAGATTTATGGGTGGTGGAAGTTCTGAAAGAATTAGAGAAGATTCCAAACTCATGAATTTTATTAGATCGTTAGATGCGAATCAAGCTCAACAGGTCTATCAATATTCCAAAGTCTATTGGGGAAATCAGCCAATTGTTGCAGCTCCTGCTTACATAGGAATTTCCATATTTTTTATATTTCTTTTATCTGTTTTACTTGTCAATGATTTAAATAGAAAATGGATATTGATTGCTATATTAATATCCCTCATTTTATCTTGGGGAAAGAATTTTTCGTTTTTAACAGATTTAATGATAGATTATTTTCCTCTATATGATAAGTTTAGAGCTGTTTCATCAATACAAATAATAATAGAGTTCTGTATTCCATTATTTGCTGTAATTGGCCTAAGTAAATTCTTTTCAAATAACACAAACGATATACAAAAACTTAATTCACTAAAATATGTATCTGTATTTTTAGTTTCATTGATTTTAATTTTTTATTTTTTTGGAACGAGTATACTAGATTTTAAATCTGATTTTGAAATCTTTTCTCAATATCCAGAAATTCTCAATTTACTAATAGAGGAAAGACAATTTGTTTTTGAAATTGATGTGTTAAGATCTTTAATTATAGTTGTTTGTTGTTCAATAACTTTTTATTTGTTTTTAAAGAATATTTTAAAAAAAGATTTAACATTCATAATTCTTACTGTTATTATAATATTTGATTTATGGTCTGTAGATAAAAATTATGTTAATTCAGATCAATTCGTTAAAAAATCTTTGGTTGAGATTCCATTCCAAAAAACAATTGCAGATAAAGCTATTTTAGAAGATAGTTCAGATTTTAGGGTATTTGAACCAATGGGTGGATTCTCAAACGCTAGAACATCATATTTTCATAAATCAATTGCGGGATATCATGCTGCAAAACCTAAAAGAATTCAAAACTTATATGATTTCTACATTAGTAAAAACAGTTTTGATATTCTTGATATGTTAAACGTGAAATACATTATACAAAATAGTGAGGATAATCCGTTAGGAGTTACTAGAAATCCCAATAATTTAGGAAATGCTTGGTTTATTAAAAATGTGATTAATGTTGAAAACTCTAACGAGGAATTATTAGAATTAAAAAATATTAATTTAAAAAACACTTGTTTATCTCAAGATTCTGAGATTATAAATACAAGTTTTCAATTAAATGATATTAATGAAATAAAATTGGTTTCAAGAAGAGCAAATCAATTAACCTATAGTTCAAAAACTGATTCAAATCAATTTGCGGTTTTTTCTGAAGCTTTCTATAAAAATGGTTGGCAAGCTTATATTGACAATAAACCAGTTAATCATTATAAAGTTAATTATTTACTTAGGGGAATGGAAGTACCTGAGGGTATTCATGAAATTAAGTTCGAATTTATACCCAAAGTAATTAATACAGGTTTCTATTTTTCAATATTGTCTTATTTGATTTTTATGATTGTGTTTGTTAAATTCATTTTACTTAAAAAAAATGTATAATAAAATCCCAAAAAAACGATATCAAAGAACTTTGAGCATGCTTAAAGAAGTATGTCCTTCTCCCTCAGTAGTATATGATTTAGGCGTTGTTAACCCCCTTTCTGAAATAATGAAAGAAAATAATTATAAAGTCTATAATTCTGGTATTCAAGATTTAGATATCGATTTTAAATTAGATATTCCTGATGATGTTGATTTAGTTACTGGCTTTGAAATTCTTGAACATCTTGTTTCTCCTTTTCCTTTGCTCAGTTCATTAAACGCTAAAAGGATATTTTTAACCGTTCCTTTAAATTTATGGTTTTCAAAAGCATACAGAAGTAAAACAGATAATAGAGATCGTCATTTTCATGAATTTGAGGAATGGCAATTTGATTGGTTGCTTGAAAAAGCAGGTTGGAAGATTATTAGAAAAGAAAAATGGACTAATCCGTCCTTTAAATTAGGTCTTAGACCTCTTTTAAGAAACTTTCACAACAGATATTATGCAATTTATGCTGAAAGAGATAAATCAGGAACCTGGCCTAACAAGGATTCGTATACTAATTACTACAGAGGAGTTTTAAATCTATAGCGAATGAAAATAGGTATGATATTAGACGCACCGTATCCAATTGATCCAAGGGTTAGTAATGAAGCGAGTGCATTAATTTCAGCTGGTCATGAAGTCTATTTATTTTGTTTATCATATTCAAAGAAATTTATTAAAAAAGAAGTTGTTAACTCAATAAACGTTAGAAGATATTATTGTTCAAGGTTAACTTACAAACTTTCTGCATTAGCATATACATTTCCGTTCTACAAAATGATAATGAGTAGAAAAATTAATAATTTTCTTCTATCTAATAATATTGATAAAGTTCATATTCATGATATTCAAATAGCAAGTTCGGTTTTTAGAGCTAATTTAAAGTCACTTCCAGTAACTTTAGATCTTCATGAAAACAGGCCAGAAATCATGAAATATTATAAGCATGTAAATTCTTTTTTTGGAAAAATATTAATTTTCCCAACGAGATGGAAAATGGCTGAAGAAAAATATTGTAAAGCCGCCAATAATATTATTGTCGTTACTAATGCTGCAAAAAATGAACTTTCTAAAAGAACTGGTTTATCTGAAAATAAAATAACAGTATTTCCAAATACTGTAAGAAAAAGTTTTTATACTGATTTTGATTTAGATCACAGTTTAATAAATAAGTATAAAGATAATTTTGTGTTACTTTATTTAGGTAATACATCAAAAAGACGAGGAATATCAACAGTTATTAATTCGCTAAAGTATCTGAAAACTAAAATTCCTGAAATTAAGTTTATCGTAGTTGGTTCTAGCTCTTACGATAATGAATTAAAACATTTGTCCAAAATTAATAATGTACAGAAATTTATATCTTTTGAGGGATGGAAACATGAAAAGACTTTTCAATCCTATCTTTCCGTTTGTAATATTGGTATATCTCCTTTAGAATCAAATATTCATCACGATACAACATATGCTAATAAAATATTTCAATATATGTCATTTGGTTGTCCAATGATTTGTAGTAATGTTGTTGCTCAGAAAGAAATTATAGATAAATATGAGGTAGGGGAGTTGTTTAATTCTGGTAATATTAAACAATTTACTGAAAAAGTTCTTTATTTATATAGTGATAAGAATAAATTCAACGCTTATAGTTCAAATGCAAAAAATGCGATTAATAAGTTCTTGAATAATGATATTGTTTCGACTGAAATTATAAAAATGTATGGTTGATAAAAAAATATTAATTATTACTTATTACTGGCCTCCATCTGGTGGTTCTGGTGTTCAACGTTGGCTGAATTTGTCAAATTATTTGGTAGATATGGGTTATGATGTTACAGTACTTTCACCTGAATTTGCAAATTATCCAATATTAGATAATAGTTTAAATAACGAACTTAATCCTTTAATTAAAATTTTAAAGGTTCCAGTATTTGAACCTGCTAAGTTTTTTAAATCAAAAACAAATAATTCAGATAATATCGAAAATAGAGGAATTCTAAACTATTTTAAATTATTTATAAGATCTAATTTTTTCTTTCCTGACTCAAGAATGTTTTGGATAAATGATGTAGTCAAATCAGCATCTTCTTTTATAAATAAAAATAATATAAATTGTGTTATTACTACTTCACCTCCTTTTAGCTTAAATATAATTGGTTATAAATTGAAATTAAAAAATAATATTAAATGGATTTCTGATTATAGAGATCCTTGGTCAGATTTTTTTCAATTCAAAAAAATGCCAATGTTTAGTAATATTAGAAAAAAGCATTTTGATTGGGAGAAGAAATGTCTAAAAACAGCTGATTCGGTATTAGTAACATCACCTTCTTTAAAAACAACATTTTCTAAAATTAATCCAAATACACATTTGATAACTAATGGATTTGATACTTTCAAAAAGACAATTGATTCCACAGGTTTTGAGATTATATACTCTGGTGTTATGAAATCATCTCAAAACCCAAAAATGTTATGGAAAGTTCTTGCCGAAATTTCAATGACAAATAAATCATTTAAAAAGGACTTTAAATTAAGTCTTATAGGAAACTTTGATAAGTCCATACACCAAAATAAATATCTTAAAAAACTAAAAGAACAATTGGTGTTTAAAAGTTATATGAAAAAAGATGACTTAGAAAAAAAATTATCATTTGGAAAAGTATTTATTTTATGTGACGTTAATCAGCCAGGTGGAGGTAATTTAATCCCAGGTAAGTTTTTTCATTATTTGTCATATGAAATTCCTATTGTAGCGTTTTCATCCAAAAACAGTGATACTTCAAACATTATTAATGAAACTAAATCTGGAAATGTATTTGAGTTTTCAAATGAAATTGAATTAAAAAATCATATTTTAGAACTGTATACTAATTTTAAAAATGGTAGTTATTCTGTAAAATCAATTGGAATTGAAAAATATAAATTTTCAAATCTAAGCTCTGAGTTACTGACTGTTATTAAAAAAACAATCGATTAGTGGGAATAGTTTTTAAACAAACATCATGGAATATTTTAACAATTTCTATTGCAATATTAATAGGTGGTGTAAATACTTTATATTTTTATCCTGAGTTTCTTAAAGATAATTATTATGGATTAGTAGTCTTTTTGTTAGCCACATCAAACTTACTACAACCTCTAATGTCATTTGGAGCTCAACATACAATAATAAAGTTTTTCAGTTCTTTTAATGATAAAAAAGAGAAAGATCAATTTTTGTCCAGTGTCATTTTTTTACCTCTTTTTTTTATTATTCCCATTACTTTTTTAGTCGTTCAATTTCATGATTTAATCGCTCAGTTTTTATCAGTTGAAAACCCAATAATTGAATCTTATATATGGGTAATTTTTCTAGTTTCATTTGCAACTTCATATTTTGAAGTTTTTTATTCTTGGTCAAGGGTTCAGTTTAAATCAATTTTTGGAAATGTTTTAAAAGAAATATACCCACGTATTTCAGTTCTTTTCTTATTAATATTAGTTTCTGTAAATGTATTAAGTAAAGAAAATTTTGTTTGGTGGTTAACAGGATTGTATTATTTGAGATTGGTCTTGATGATAATGTATTCATTTTACTTGTATACGCCAGAATTTTCAATTAAAGTTCCTGAAAATTATAAGGAGATTCTTTCATATTCTTTCTATATTTTATTAGCTGGATCTGCTGCTAGTTTTTTAATAGATATTGATAAGTATATGATTCCTCAAAAAGAGGCAATTAGCCAAACAGCTTATTATGCAGTAGCAGTTTTTATTGCAACTGTCGTAGAAATACCAGGAAGAGCAATGTTCCAAATTTTAAATCCATTAGTTGCTAAAGCTTTGAATGAAGAAAATTATTTTGAATTAAAGAATCTTTATAAAAATAGTTCTGAAAACTTGTTACTTGTTAGCGGATTATTTTTTCTACTAATCAATCTAAATATTGATTCTTTTTATCTTCTATTGAATAATCAATTTTATTCTAATGCTTCTCTAGTTGTTCTTATTATTTCCTTAGCTAAATTGATTCAAATGAGTTTTGGATGTGGTCCAGCAATACTAGCTACATCTACTTTTTACAGAATTACTCTTCCGTTTTCAATATCAATGGCAGTATCAGTTTATTTTCTTAATGATTACCTAATTGACTTATACGGAATTAATGGTGCAGCAATTTCAACTTTTGTAGTTTTATTAGTCTTTACTTTATTAAAGATTTTATATATATCATTTAAAATTAAGATTCAACCTTACAATCTAAATTCTATAAAAATATTATTTGCAATTTCTGTAGTTTATTTGACAAACTATTTTATAGAAACAGGTTTTAATCCTTTGGTTGAAATTATAATAAGGTCTATTGGTATTTTAATTATGTATGTTGTTTTGATTTATATTCTTGGGATTTCTCAAAAACTAAAAAACTTATTGAGTTTAAAATTTTAATTCTAAATATTTTTTTAATCTTGATTTTTTTTCTAAAACAAGATTACTTGGTGTTCCGTTAAAAATTAAATCACCTCCGTTTTCGCCTCCGTCTGGACCTAAGTCAATGATATTATCCGAACATTTTATAAGATCTAGATTGTGTTCAAGAACAACAATTGAGTGGCCATTATCTATAAGAGAGTTGAAAGAATTAAGTAGTTTTTTAATATCATGAAAATGTAATCCTGTTGTTGGTTCATCAAAAATGAATAATGTTTTTTTACCTTTATTTCCTTTTAATAAAAAGGTCGCTAATTTTATTCTTTGAGCTTCTCCCCCTGATAAAGTAGATGAAGATTGTCCAAGCTGGACATAACCCATTCCAACATCTTGTAATGGTTTGAGTTTACTACTTATTTTTTTATTTTCATGAACAGAAAAGAAATTTATAGCCTCATCAACAGTCATTGTTAGTATATCATCAATTGTTTTTTTATGATATTTTACTTTTAAAATTTCATTTTTAAATCTTTTNCCTTTACAGTTTTCACATACTAAACTAACATCTGCCATGAATTGCATTTCTATCTTAACATTTCCTTCTCCTTTGCAGTTATCACANCTTCCTCCATCTACATTAAAAGAAAAATGTTTTGCTTTATAATTATTTAGTTTAGATAATTTTAAAGATGAATACAAATTTCGAATATCATCATATATCTTTAAATATGTAACTGGATTAGATCTAGAGGAAGTTCCTATTGGATTTTGATCAATGAATTCAATTTCATCAATTTTTGAAATATCTCCACTTATACTATCAAACTGACCAGGTTTTATCTTAAATATTCCCTTTTCTTTTAATAGGGCAGGGTATAGAATTTTTTTAACTAATGTGGTTTTTCCACTTCCAGAAACTCCAGTTACTACTGTCAAATTATTTAATGGAAACTCTACATTAATATTTTTAAGATTATTTTCTCTAGCGCCTTTAATTATAATGTTTCCTGAGCTATATCTTGGTTTTTCTGGTTTTATTATTTCTTCTTGATTATTTAAATATTTTGATGTTAAGCTATTAGATTTTAATACTTCTTTGATTGTTCCTTGAGCTACAACTAAACCTCCATTAGAACCAGCTTTTGGACCAATATCTATTACATGATCAGCACATCTTATAATATCTTCATCATGTTCTACAACAATAACTGTATTTCCAAGATTAGTTAATTCTTTCAAAATTTCAATCAATTTTTCAGTATCTCTTGGATGAAGACCAATACTAGGTTCATCAAGCACATAAAGTGAACTAACTAATGAACTTCCTAAAGATGTTGCTAAATTAATTCTTTGAGATTCTCCTCCAGAAAGTGTACTGGATCTTCTGTTTAATGTTAAGTATCCAAGCCCAACATTGTTTATGAATTTAAGTCGACTATTGATTTCTTTTAATACTCTTTTAGCCAATTTATTTTCATACTTGTTAAGTTTAAGGTTATTAAAAAAATTAATAACCGAGCTAATTGGCATATGAACTAATTCAGTAATTGATTTATTATTTATTTTAACAAATGAAGATTCTTTTTTTAATCTATTCCCATTGCAATCTGAACATGTAGTTTTTCCTCTGTATCTTGAAAGCATAACTCTGTTTTGAATCTTATATATTTTTGATTCAAGTTTATTGAAAAAATAATTTATTCCCTTGAAATACTCATTTCCTTCCCATACTAACTTTTTTTGATCATTTGAAAGTTTGTAATACGGTTTATGTATTGGAAATTTAAAATTTGAAGCATTTTTTATTAATTCATTTTTATATTTTTTTAACTTTTCACCTCTCCATGGTGCAATTGCATTTTCATAAATAGATAACCCTGTATTTGGAACTACTAGTTCAGGATCTATGCCAACAATATCTCCATACCCTCCACATGTAGAGCATGCTCCCAAAGGATTATTAAAGCTAAATAAGTGTTGAGAAGGTTCGTTAAATTTTATATCGTCTTTTTCAAAATTATTATTGAAATGAAATTCTTTTTTAAGATTTAAATTCTCAATTGTAATTTTACCTTTTCCCTCATAAAAAGCTAATTCAATGGAATCAGACAACCTGTTTAAATAATCATTGTCATCTTGATAAACAGATCTGTCAACAACTAAATAGAAACTTTTAGTGTCTAAACTGTCTAATTCTTCAATTCTTTTTATTTGATTATTTATTTTAATTCTTGCAAACCCTTGTTCTTTAATTAAGTTTATAGATTGTTTGCTTTCGGATAGTTTATCTATGTTTTTTTGAGACATTATTATAAACCTGTCTCCAACACCAAACTCTTTTATTTTTTTTATTACAGAACTAATAGAATCTTTTTTAACCTCTAAGTTTGAGATAGGAGAGTAAGTTTTTCCAATTCTGGCGAATAATAACTTTAAATAATCATAAATTTCAGAGGATGTTCCTACTGTTGATCGGGGATTTGAATTATTCACTTTTTGCTCAATTGCAATGGCTGGTGAAATTCCCGTAATACTGTCAACAAGAGGTTTGTTTAGTTTTCCTAAAAATTGTCTAGCATAAGATGATAAGCTTTCTATGTATCTTCTTTGACCCTCTGCATAAAGTGTATCAAAAGCTAAACTTGACTTTCCAGATCCGGAAAGTCCAGTAATCACAATTAATTGATTTTTAGGAATATCTAAATCTATATTTTTTAGATTATGCATTTTAGCTCCTCTAATTTTAATAAATCCAGGATTTAACTTTTGATGTTTCAAATTTTAAAATAATTTATAAATATAATCTATAAACACTTTAAATATTTTAATTTTTTAAAGAATTAATAACTGATTTTCTTCCAATTTTTTTGGTTATTGGATCATTATTTAAATTCCACCCTCTAGCAGGTGAAAATTTCCTTCCGTACCAAATAATTTGTAAATGAAGTTTATTCCATAAATCTTTAGGAAAAAGTCTTTTTGCATCTTTTTCAGTAGTCTTTACGTTTTTTCCATTAGACATTCCCCATCTGTACATAAGTCGATGTATATGCGTGTCAACAGGAAATGTAGGTATATTAAATGCTTGTGCTAATACTACGCCAGCCGTTTTATGACCAACTGCAGGTAATTCTTCTAAGTCCTCAAAGTTGGCTGGAACTTCTCCATTATGTTTTTTAATCAATATTTGAGATAATCCATGAATTCCTTTAGATTTCATTGGAGAAAGACCTACGGGTCTAATGATTTGTCTAATTTCATCAATACTAAGTTTAACCATATCGTATGGATTATCTGCTTTGGCAAACAAAATAGGTGTAATCTTATTTACTCCAATATCAGTACTCTGGGCAGATAATAATACTGCTATCAAAAGAGTGTAAGGATCTTTATGATTTAGTGGAACAGGAACCTTTGGAAAAAGAAGTTCAAGTGTATCAATTATGTAATTAATTTTTTCAGATTTGTTCATAATAATTATGTAAATTTAAAAAATTATAAATTTATTATATATGTTAAAAATTGGAGATAATTTACCAGCTTTTTCTTGTCAAGATGATAAAGGAAATATGATAACACAAGATGATTTTATTGGAAAAAATATAGTATTGTTTTTTTATCCAAGAGCTAATACGCCAGGTTGTACGGCCCAAGCTTGTAATTTATCTGAAAATTATAATAGGTTAACCGATGCTGGCTATTCAATTTATGGAGTTAGTGCAGATCAGGTTAAGCATCAATCTTCTTTTTCAAATAAATTTGGTTTTCCATATCCATTACTTGCTGATACTGAAAAAATATTAATTGATAGTTTTGGAGTATGGGGTTTTAAAAAATTTATGGGAAAAGAATACGAAGGTATATTAAGAACAACATTTGTTTTGAATAAACAAGGTGTAATTACTAACGTTATAGAAAAGGTTAAAACAAAAGATCATACAAGCCAAATACTTGACCTATAGATTTTTATAACCAAAAAGATTTTTGTCTTTAATTAGTTTGGTTACTTTTTTTGGAATCATTTTTTCCCATCCTTCTTCGTTGTTTTTGATCATTTCTAAAACTTTTTGAGAGTATATATCTAATAAAGCATTATCGAACCCAAAAATATCAATAACCTTGTTGTTAAATTTAAAAAACTTGTAAAGGTTTTTCATTCTTGGTGCTACATGAAGGTTATTACTATTAATTATATTACCATTGACTTTCATTGGGTAAAGAAAAATTCTTAAATTTTTATAGAAAAGTTTTCCGAAAGCTTCTAATATTCCACCACTAAGATGACTATAATATTTCTCATCAAAAATTTCTACTAAATTGTTTACACCCATTGTTAGAACAATTTTTTCGTGAGTGTAATTTGAAAAATATTCTGCTAACTTGTAATATTCTTTAAAATTAGTGATCATTACAGTCAAACCAAGAGAACATAAAAGTGTTGCTCTATGAATAAAGTCGAGTTCATTTACATCTCCGTTTGATGTTTTTAAGTTAGAAAGAGTTATTTCAAATACAGTAAGATGTTTTTTTTCATCATAATCTTCTTCATGTGACATTATTTCTATTGACTTGTCAAACATATCTTCATTCACTTTGGTAACAGGCCTAAAACTTCCTCTAATAGCTAAAATATTTTTTTTATATAATACTCTAGCTGGTAATATGTTATTTCCATCAGGTCCAAACATAACTGCTTCCGTCATGCCATTTTTCACTAATTCCAAACTCATTACTCTATTATCAACATCTTTAAATAAAGGGCCTGAGAAATTAATAGTATCAATTTCTATCGCACCAGGATCTATGTGATCATATAAGTATTTAAGTAATTTCCTAGGTTCATTATGTTTGTAATATGCACCATATATAAGATTCAATCCCATTAAGCCTAAAGCCTCTTGTTGAGCTCTAGCTTCAAACAAATTGAACCTTACGTGAATTAATATTTCACTATACTCTTCAGAAGAATCTGTTTGAAATTTAATCCCCATCCAACCATGACCACGATATTTTTTAGCAAAATCAATAGTAGCTACAGTATTTGCATAAGTAAAGAACATTTTATCAGGATGTTCTTTTCTGTCCATCCTAGATTCTAGTAAATTTACTTCGTGAGACAACATTTTTTTTAATCTTGACTCAGAAACATATTTATTGTCAGGTTCTTCGCCATAAATTGCGTCACTAAATGCTTTGTCATAAGCACTCATTGTTTTGGCAATAGTTCCTGAAGCGCCACCAGATCTAAAAAAGTGTCTTGCTACTTCTTGCCCAGCACCTATTTCAGCGAATGTTCCATAAATGTGCTCGTTTAAATTTATTCTTAAAGCCTTAGCTTTAATTGAAGGGATATTTTCAAAAGGTTTATCACCTTTAAGAGAAATTGACATATTTTTAAAAATATATTCTGCTAAGTTAAAAAGTTTATCAACTAAAAAATATATTTTTATAAAAAAATGTTTTGAAAATTACGTTTCTTGGTACTGGTACGTCAACAGGAATTCCTTTAATTGGAAGTAATCATCCAGTGTGCTTAAGTCAAAACACAAAAGACAAACGTCTTAGATCCTCAATTAAAATTGATTTTGATAATTATACATATGTTATTGATTGCGGTCCGGACTTTCGTCAACAAATGATAAATAGTAATTGTAAAAAGATTGATGGAATTCTATTCACCCATGAACATGCAGATCATACTGCTGGATTAGATGATATACGTCCTTTTTGTTTTAGAAATGGAGCATTGCCAATTTATGGACATAAAAGAGTTTTAGAGAATCTTTCAATTCGATTTAATTATATATTTAAAAAGGATAATAAATACCCTGGAGCTCCATCTGTTATTCCAAATCATATAGATTCGAACTCTCCTATAAACTTAAATAAATCTAAGGTTATTCCTATTTCATATTTGCATGCAGATCTACAAGTTTATGGATATCGATTTAATGATTTTGCATATATTACTGACTTAAAGACAATTGAGGATAATGAAATTGAAAAACTTAAAAACTTAGATGTTTTAGTATTAAATGCAATTAGAATTGAACCCCATTTTTCACATTTAAACCTTACAGAAGCTTTAGATTTGATAAAAATAATTAATCCAAAAAAAACTTTTTTAACTCATATAAGTCATATGCTAGGTTTTCATGATGATGTAGAAAAGGGTTTACCAGAAAATGTTCACTTATCTTATGATGGACTTGTTATAGAGGTGAATTAATTTTTTCATTCATCCATTTTAACATGGATTTAAAATTATCAGGAGATACTCCATGACCTATTGGATATTCTTCAAAAATGTAATTAACATCATTTTGATCCAATATTTTTAAACTTTGTTTAGAAAGTTCAAAAGGAAGTATTTCATCTTGCGTTCCGTGTGAAACATAAAAAGACAACTTTTTTAGTGATTTAATTTCCGATATTTCTATTATGTTAGGATCAAATGCTCCACTTAATGAAATTATATTATTAACTTTTTCAGGAAATGATAATGCAACCGCATTGACCAACATTGATCCTTGGCTAAAACCCATTAGTGTTATGTTTTTATTATCAATGTTGTACATTTCTTTGCATTGATCAATACATTTCACAATTTTATCTCTTGATTCATGAGCTTTTTTAATATCATATGATTTGTTTCCATTAAAATCTAAAGAAATATTATACCAAGCATAACCATTATTTTGTATTTCTATATCCCCTCTTAAAGATATTATTGTTATATGCTCTGGAATTGCTCTTGAAAATGAAAATAAATCTTTTTCATTGCTTCCGTAGCCATGGACCATAATTAGCACTGGGGATGGGATGTTTTCTAAGTTTGATTTACGAACTAAATGATAAAAAGGTAGTTTATTATTCATTAATCGAAATCTTATTTCCATTTATAACTCCAATAGGTTTGCCTTTCATTTTCATCCCTAAAAAAGCACTGTTTTTTGATTTAGATAAAATATCAGTTTTAGAAAATTCATATTCGTTAGTAGTAAATAAAGCTAGTGATGCTTTACTACCAATTTCAAATGTTGGTTTTTTAATATTGAATATATCACGTCCACGTGTTAAAATTTCAATAGTTTGATTTAAATCGAACAATGATAATAGTGATCCAAATAAAGATTCTAGTCCAATTGTACCATACTTAGCATTTTCAATATCTGTTTTTTTATTTTCTAAATCAATTGGAAGATGGTCGCTTGTTACCATGTCAATTAAACCAGATTTTAAACCTTTGATTAATGCTAATCTGTCTTTTTCTTCTCTAAGTGGAGGAAGAACTTTAAATCTAGTATCAAAATCTTTTAGTTTTTTATCATTAAAAATTAAATTGTGCATAGCAACACTACAAGTAACGTTTAAACCCTTAGATTTTGCTTTATTAATTAATTCCAATGATTTTTTTGTAGAAATAGTGGGTATGTGTAATTTACCACCAGTATATTCTAGAATGTGTAAATCTCTAGCTACCTGAATCTCTTCAGCAAAATTAGGAATACCTTTAATTCCGTAATTAACACTAATACTACTTTCGTTAACAATACCCCCTTTTGCGATTGAGTTGTCTTGAGGAAATGACATTATAACAGAATCAAAGGATTGAGAGTATAAAAGTGCAGTTTTTAGTAAATTAGAATTTAAGACTGGTTTTTTAAAATCATAGAATCCAACTGCACCAGAATTTTTCATATCGTATAATTCAGCTAAATCTTTAGATTTACTAGAAATAGTCAGTGCTCCTAAGGGATGAATATTACAAGAGGAATTTGATGATTTTGATTTAATAAATGAAATATCAGTTTGATTATCAAGAACAGGTTTTGTACAAGAATTTAGAATAAGATCTGTAAACCCACTTTTTGAAGCAACATCAGCACCATTTAAAAGAGTTTCTCTTTCCTCATAACCAGGCTCTCCAAACGAAACACTACTGTCAAACCAACCTGTGGAAACATGTAGATTTTTAATATTTATAATTTTGGCATTTTTATCAGTAATCAAACTACCAATTTTCTTTATTTTACCTTCGGAAATTAAAATATCTTGCTTACTGCCGTTGTGTTTACTTTCGACATTTATAACTTTTGCAGATTTAAGAATTATGTTCATGCAATCAAGTTACTCTTTGGTACATTTTTTAAATAAATGCTGGGCAAATATAAGAATTGATTTGAATTTATTGATTATTAATAACTAAAATCCTTCAAACACACCCAAACCAAACAAAGAAAAATCATATTTAACAGGGTCATTTGAATCTAGAATTCTTAGTTTTTTATCAAGTTCTAGAACAGCCTTATGATCGTTTTGAGTTCTATTTAATATGCCTAATTTTCTAGCTACTCTTCCGCTGTGAACATCAAGGGGACAGGACAAATATGAAGGAGATATTTTATTCCATATTCCAAAATCAACTCCGTTGGAATCTTTTCTGACCATCCATCTTAAAAACATATTAATTCTTTTACATGCTGAACCTTTATATGGGTCGCTTATATGTTTAGTTGTTCTTAATGGGAAATTATTTTTAAAAAAAAGTGATTTAAAATTGTGTATTGAATTATGCAAGGTATTGTTCTTTACGTTTTCAAAAAATATATTTTCTAAATTTCCATATTCTTTATAAATATATTTTAGTCTTTTTATGAAATATCTGAAATCAATCTCATTAAAAGTTCTGTGCTTTATATTTAGTTTATCAATTTCTTTTTCAGAAGAATTAATGATGTAATCGTAAGGAGAATTATCTAATAAATTCATCATTTTAAATGAATTTTTAATAATAGTTTTTCTCTGTCCCCAAGCAATTGTTGCAGTTAAAAAAGAGGATATTTCGATATCTTTCTTTGATGTAAAATTGTGAGGAACTTGAATAGGATCTGATTCAATAAATTTTTTCTGATTGTATTGTAAGTATTTAGAGTCTAAGAACTCTTTTAATTCGTTATCGCTAAGCCCATTTACCATCTACAAGATTAAGTTTTCTATCTGTCATATTTGACAATTCTTTGTTGTGAGTAACAATTATAAATGTAATGTTTAGTTTTTTTCTTAAGTCAAAGAAAAGTTTGTGTAATAAATCTGACGATTTAGAATCTAAGTTCCCACTTGGCTCATCTGCAAAAATAACTTTAGGATCGTTAATTAATGCTCTGGCGACAGCAACTCTTTGTTGTTCTCCTCCTGAAAGTTGAGAAGGAAATTGATTAATTACATTTGAAAGACCTAATGTTTCTAATAGATCTTTCGCTTTTTTTATTGAAATACTTTTCTTTTCTCCTTTAATAATTGCTGGTATAATTACATTTTCTATGGCAGTAAATTCAGGAAGAAGTTCATGAAATTGAAATATAAATCCAATTTGAGTATTTCTGAACTTAGAAAGATTTTTATCATTTAAATTCAATACATCAATATTATTAATTTTAATAATTGAATCATTATTTTTATCTGGTGAATCTAGCGTGCTTATAAGATTTAGAAGAGTAGTTTTTCCAGCTCCCGATGGACCTATTATTGAAATAATTTCTCCTTTATTTACAATAAGATCAATTTCATTTACAACTTTTTTGTTATTGTAAGTTTTGGATATGTTTTTAACTAAAATCATTTTAAACCTTTTTCTTTTTTAATAGATTAAAATCAATAAAGTAATTTATTCTTAACGAAAGTTGATGATTTATTGGTTTTTCAAATAATTCTTTTGTGCTCTTGTAGTAAGAAATACCTGATAAATTATCTTCATTAAAAATATTATTTCTGTAAAGAAATGTTATTTTACTTCCAGGTGCAAATTCCCAGTCATAACTTAAATCGAGATTCCATAGATTAAAATTTGTATTAGGATCATAGTCAGAAATGTTTTTATCTGAAACAGATCTATTCCCATC
>PADT01000058.1 GCA_002700465.1 Flavobacteriaceae bacterium
TGCTCAAGTGCTAAAAACTTTAGAATACTAAGATTAACGGTTGGATGAAACCTTAGCCCTCCCTTGTAAGGTCCAATAGCTGAATTCATCTGAACCCTATAACCTCTATTTACTTGAATTTCTCCGTTATCATCAACCCAATTAACCCTAAACATTAAAACTCTTTCAGGTTCAACCATTCTCATTAAAATGTTTTTACCATGATAAATGTCTTTTGAAACTATATAAGGCAGAACGTTTTCAGCTATTTCCTTTACAGCTTGCATAAATTCAGGTTCATGAGAATTTTTTTTATCAATTTCAGAAATAAAATTTTCTACAATCTTTTTCATATTAAAAAGAATTTATTACTCTAAGTTAATCAAATAATAATTGTTTAAATTAACCTATAGCTTGTTTCAAATCTTCAATTAAGTCTTCTACATCTTCAATCCCTACACTAAGCCTGATTAATGAATCAACTACTCCTGACTTTTCTCTTTCTTTTTTAGGTATTGAAGCGTGAGTCATTGAAGCTGGGTGACCAGCTAAACTTTCTACTCCTCCTAAAGACTCTGCTAATGTGAAAACCTTTAAAGATTCAACTATTTTAAGTGATTTACTCATGCTATTTCCTTTGGTAGTAAAGGAAATCATTGCTCCGTAATCATTCATTTGTTTTTTAGCAATATTGTGATTTGGATGCTCCTCAAATCCAGGCCAGTATACCGATTCAATTTCTGGGTGACTATTTAAGTAATTTGCAATTTTTTTAGCATTTTCACAATGTCTTTGCATTCTAACGTGCAATGTTTTGATTCCTCTAAGCGTTAAGAAACTGTCCATAGGCCCACATATTGCTCCACTTGCATTTTGAATGAAATATAATTTTTCTGAAAGCTTTTGGTCATTTACAATTAGCGCTCCTAAAACCACATCGCTATGACCTGCTAAATATTTTGTTGCGGAGTGCATAACAATGTCAGCTCCTAACATAAGAGGTTGCTGTAAAAAAGGTGTTGCAAAGGTATTATCAACCGCTAAAATAAGCTTGAATTTTTTTGAAATATTGCTCAATCCTTTAATATCCACAATATTCATCATAGGATTAGTAGGTGTTTCAACCCAGATCATTTTTGTGTTTTTGTTCACTAGATTCTCAATTTTAGACAAATCGTGCATTTCGGTAAAATGGAAAACAAGCCCATACTTTTCAAAAATTTTAGTAAAAAGCCTGTAAGAACCACCATACAAGTCGTTAGTTGATATTACCTCGTCACCAGGATTTAATAATTTAAGCACCGCATCAATTGCAGCTAGCCCAGACCCAAACGCAAGACCAAATTTCCCTCCTTCTATACTTGAAAATGAGCTTTCCAAGGCACTTCTAGTTGGGTTATGTGTTCTGCTGTATTCATACCCTTTGTGATCTCCTGGAGTTTTTTGAGAATATGTTGAAGTTTGATAAATTGGAGGCATAACTGCACCATACCCTTTTTCCTCGATTTGACCTCCGTGAATAGTTTTTGTATTAAACTTCATTTTAAGTAAATTAGATTTTCAAATATATATCTTCTAAGCTCAAACTGAAATTTTTTAAATGAATAAATTATACTATTTATCCTCGTGTTCAACTTGTAAAAGAATAATTAATCAATGGTCTTTAACTAAGGCTATCGATTTAATTGATGTTAAAAAAACGCCTTTAGACGAAAAGAATTTAAAAGAACTTTATAAAATCACTAATAGTTACGAAACTTTGTTTAATAAAAGAGCCCAGATGTTAAAAAAATTAAATCTAAAAATCAACCTTTTAGATGAAAATGATTTTAAAAGATTACTGCTTAGTCATTACAGCTTTTTAAAAAGACCTGTATTACTATTTAATAGAAAAATTTTCGTTGGAAATTCTAAAAAAAATGTTGAGGAAGCAGAGATTGAACTTATTAAAAAGTAGTTTAATCTATTTTTTAAAAAAATAAAAAACAGATTTTGTATTTTTAAAAAAAAAGTTTAGGCATGAATATTTTTAAATCAATTACTTTAGTTTTTGTTTTCCTTTTAATTTCTGGTTGTGGTGATTCAAAAAAACCTGAGGAAAAATCGATTTATAAAAGAGTTAAAACAGAAAAAAAACAAGTTAAACAAGTAAATGCCGAAACTCCAATTGATCTTAATAATAAAGGTATTGGTCCAATAAAAAATTATAATTTTAGTTCTGAGGTAAATTTAGAATTATCGAATGAAGGCAAACAAGTCTTTAATTCAAAATGTACAGCATGCCACAATATAAATAGAAGATTAATCGGCCCCGCTATGTCAGGAATTTATGAAAGAAGAAGTGTTGAGTGGGTTTTAAACATAATGCTTAACCCTGACCAAATGTTAAAAGAAGACCCTACAGCAATAGCTCTTCTAAAAGAATACAATAATATTATAATGTTAAATCAGAACCTTTCTGAAAAAGAGGCTAAAAGTTTAGCAGAATATTTTAGAACTCTTTAGTATGAACTCAAAACTATTTTATTTCTTTCTTTTAGGTATTTCATTTGCCCATTGTCAAAGTAAACTTACTGAAGTATGGGAGCCAGTTCCAGAAAAAATAGAGGCATATAATTTTTCACAACCACCAAGTGATGCGATTATTTTATTTGACGGAACTGATTTTTCGAACTGGGTCACATGGGGAAATAAAGAGCCTAAGTGGATAATTAATAAAGATGGCTCAATGACTGTTGTAAACGGCAAGGGTTCAATTCAAACAAAAGAATCGTTCGGATCTGTTCAATTACATATTGAATGGAAAACAGGCACAGATGATTTAGACAAACATAAAAACCAAAGTAGATCTAATAGTGGAGTTTTTTTTCAAAAAAACTATGAGATTCAAATTTTAGACAGTTATAAAAACCCTACTTATGTTAATGGTCAGTCAGGATCTGTTTACAAGCAGTACATTCCGTTAAAAAATTCAAGCAAAAAGCCAGGGGATTGGCAATCTTACGATATAATATTTACCGCCCCCATATTTAAAAATAAAAAATTAGAAAAACCAGGTTATTTCACTGTTTTTCATAATGGAGTTTTAATTCAAAATCATGTTGAAATTAAAGGTACTACAACAAATGTTGGAAAACCAAAATATTCAGCTCACAGCAATGCCCCAATAATGTTACAAGATCATTGTTGTATTCCATTAAGTTTTAGAAATATATGGTTAAGGAAATTAGACTAAGCCTCACTTTTTTGTAAATTTGTCGACATGCTACAATCAATGACTGGTTTTGGGAATGCCTCTTCAGATTCAGAATTTGGAAAGATATCAATAGATGTCAAATCTTTAAACAGTAAAACTCTAGATCTAAATTATAGTCTAAATCCAATATTTAGAAATATTGAGAGTGATATAAGGTCAATATTGACAACTGGACTGAAAAGAGGCAAAATTGATTTTAAAATTAATTTTAAAATTTCAGAAAACAGTTTTACATCCAATTTAAACCACGATGTTATTAAATCTTACATTACAGATTTGAAAAAGTTGTCATCTGGAATTGACTCCGAATTTCTTAAAATTGCAGTTACACTTCCTAATTCAATTGAAAATAATAGAAGTGATCTTGATCAAAAATTATTAGAAAACATTAAAGAATTGTTTAATAAGGCAATTGAAAAAGTAATTGACTTTAGAGTTCAAGAAGGAAAATCTATGGAATTAGATTTAGTAGGTAATTTGGATATTATACAAAAAAAACTTTATGATATAGAAAAATTGGCTCCCGAAAGGATGTTATCCATAAAAAAAAGATTAAATAAAAAATTAGAATCTCTAAAAATAGAAGTTGACCAAAACAGGTTCGAACAAGAGCTAATTTATTATTTAGAAAAAATTGATATTAATGAAGAAATAGTTAGATTAAAAAATCATTTAAATTATTTTAAAAGTACATTGAACGAAAGTCAAATTGAAAAAGGCAAAAAACTTACTTTTATTAGTCAAGAAATGGGAAGAGAAATTAATACTATTGGATCTAAGTCCAACAATTTAATGATGCAACAGCTTGTAGTTGAAATGAAAAATGAGTTAGAAAAGATAAAAGAACAACTTCTTAATGTTTTGTAATGTCTAAAGGAAAGTGTATAATTTTTTCTGCCCCATCAGGAAGCGGTAAAACCACTCTTGTTAATTATTTATTAAATCAAAAAGAATTGAATCTGTCTTTTTCAATTTCCGCAACAACAAGACAAAAAAGAGACGGTGAAGTTCAAGGAAAAGATTACTTTTTTAAAACCAAATCAGATTTTAAAAAATTAATTAATAATAGTGAGTTTCTTGAATATGAAGAAGTATANGAGGATGTTTTTTATGGGACTTTAGAAAGCGAAGTNATTAAGCAATTAGAAACACAAAATGTGATTTTTGANATTGATGTAATTGGNGGNATCANATTAAAAGAATATTTTAAAAANAATGCACTNTCAATTTTTGTTAAGGCTCCAAGNGTCAAAGANCTCAAAAAAAGATTAAGCTCCAGAAACAAAGATTCTAATGAATCAATTGAAGCAAGAATTCAAAAAGCTCAAAAAGAAATAGAAAAAGAATCGGAGTTTGACCTTAGCATTATTAATAATAATCTTGACTTAGCCAAGAAAGAATCATTCGATATCGTTAAAAAATTTCTTGCTAAATGAACAAAAATATAGGATTATTTTTTGGAACTTTTGACCCACTGCACAATGGTCATATTGCTATTGCTAAATATTTTTTAAAAAAACTGGATTTAGATCAAATATGGCTGGTTATTACACCAATAAGCCCTTTTAAACAAGCGAATAAATTAACAAATTATTATACTAGATTTAAAATCATTAATAATTACTGCAAAAAAAACAGCAAAATAATTTGCTCTGATATTGAATTTAATTTAAAACCTCCCTACAATACATCTGATACAATGATGTATTTAAATAAAAAATATCCAAAAACAGATTTTAAAATTATATTAGGTGAAGACAATTTAAACACTCTTCATTTGTGGAGCAATTATGAATTAATTTTAGAGCATAAAATATGTGTCTATCCTAGAAAAAGTGCTTCTAAAGAAAAAAGTAAATTAATAAGTCACCCAAATGTAAATCTGTATAATGCTCCAATTATGGAGATTTCTTCTACTCTTATTAGAAAAAATATTTTAGAAAAAACTTCAATATCTCATCTTGTTCCTAAAGAAATTGAAGAAATGTTAATTGAAAAATAAATTCTATTCTCAGAGCATAATCAAATATTTAACCAATTATTAACAATTTGAATCAATTTTTTTATTCAAATTGCACCCCCTTAGTTTTATAAGTAAATTTATCTTAAATAAGTAAAAAATGAATAAAGAAATTAATATTAAAGAAATTAACGAATTAATTGAAAAGGAAAGTGCTTTTATCGACATGCTATTACTTGAAGTTAATAAAGTAATTATTGGTCAAAAACACATGATGGAAAGGTTATTAATTGGTCTTTTAGGCCAGGGTCATATTCTTTTAGAAGGAGTTCCAGGTCTTGCAAAAACATTAGCTATAAACTCTTTAAGCAAAGCTGTAAAAGGAAGTTTTAGTAGAATACAATTTACACCTGATTTATTACCAGCTGATGTAGTGGGAACTATGATTTATAATATGAAAGAAAATGATTTCTCGATAAAGAAAGGTCCTATTTTTGCAAACTTTGTTCTCGCAGATGAAATAAATAGAGCCCCTGCAAAAGTACAATCAGCTTTATTGGAATCCATGCAGGAAAGACAAGTTACTATTGGAGATTCAACATTTAAGTTAACTCCACCTTTTTTAGTAATGGCAACTCAAAATCCAGTTGAGCAAGAAGGTACATATCCACTTCCTGAAGCACAAGTGGATAGATTTATGTTGAAAACTATAATCGATTATCCCAAAATTGAAGACGAGCAATTAATAGTAAGAGCTAATATTAACAACAGCTTTGGAGAGATCAAACCTGTTGTTTCTGTTAAACAAATTATTAAAGCTCAAGAATCTGTTCGAAAAGTTTACATGGACGAAAAAATAGAAAAGTACATTCTAGATTTAGTTTTTGCAACCAGATATCCTGAAAAATACGGTTTAGAAGATTTGAAACCGTTAATAAACTTCGGCGCATCGCCAAGGGGAAGTATTAACCTAGCGAATGCAGCTAGATGTTATGCTTTTATAAAAAGACGGGGATATGTTGTGCCTGAAGACGTAAGAGCTGTAATCCATGATGTTTTAAGACACAGAATAGGTCTTACCTATGAGGCAGAAGCAGAAAATATTTCAAGTGAGGAAATAATTAATAAAATAGTTAATCAAGTAGAGGTTCCTTAGAGAACAAAATACTATTTTCTAATTCATAACTTTCATTATTTTGGAAACTAAAGATTTATTAAAAAAGGTCAGAAAAATTGAAATCAAAACCAGAAGATTAAGTAATAATATTTTTGGCGGAGAGTACCAAAGTACATTCAAAGGCCGAGGTATGACTTTTAGTGAAGTAAGAAATTATCAGTTTGGAGATGATGTTAGAAGCATTGATTGGAATGTTACCGCAAGATATAATGAGCCTTTTGTGAAAGTTTTTGAAGAAGAAAGAGAGCTTACACTAATGCTTGTAGTAGACGTGAGTAGCTCGGGTTTGTTTGGTACTGATAATGCCTTGAAAAAAAATATAATTACGGAAATTTCTGCAACTTTAGCATTTTCTGCTCTTCAAAACAACGATAAAGTAGGTTTGATATTGTTTAGTGATCAAATTGAGTTATTTATTTCTCCTAGCAAGGGTAAAACCCATGTTCTTAGAATTATTAGAGAGTTAATAGAATTTAAGCCAAAAAGTAAAAAAACAAATATTAGTACTGCTTTGGAATTTTTAATTAGTGTTTTGAAAAAAAAATCCATTGCCTTTATTTTATCAGATTTTATTTCATCAAATTATGAAAAAACATTAAAAATTGCGTCTAAAAAGCACGATTTAACAGGTATAAAAGTATTTGATAAACTTGAAGAGTTTATCCCAAATTTCGGATTAGTTCAAATGTTTGATCAGGAAACTGAACAAATTCAATTAGTTGATACTTCATCAAAATTTGTAAGGAATAATTACAAGAAACAAAGGACGTTAAAATTTAAGGAATTCAATGATTTGTTCAAAAGAAACGGGGCAGGCACAATTCTTTGTCGAACAGACGAAAGCTATATTAAAAAATTACTAAACTATTTTAAAACCCGTGGTTAATAAGAAAATTTTAATATCGTTTTTGTTTTTAAGCCTAAGTTTTGGGCTATTTTCTCAAACTCCAATAAATTTAAAGTCTAAAGTAGATACACTTTCTATTAAAATCGGAGAAGAAATTAAGTACGAATTTTCCTTCGTTGCTGATTCATTGAATGATTTTGAATTTAAATTACTAAAATTCAACCCTCCTATTGACGTGATTCAAGAATTTCAAATAGACACATTATATGAAGATAACACGGTAAGGTTTGTTAAAAAATATTCATTAACAAGTTTTGAGCCAGGGTCATTTTCTATAATTCCACCTATCAAAATTTTAGATCAAATAATTAAATCTCGAGATTCAATTATTATCAGTGTTTCAAGTGTTAAAGTCGACACTGTCAGCAAGAAATTTTTTGACATAAAAAATATAATTCAAGTTGAAAGAAATAATGAAGGTTGGTGGAAAAAATATTTTTTGATTCTTAGTATAATTTCAATTCTAATATTATCTGTTAAGCTTTACAAGGAATCTAAATACTTTAATTCATCAAAAGAAATCATTACTCCTCCACTTGAGAAAGCGATTGAAGCATTAAAATCACTAGAGCTGAATGAATCTAATAACCAATCAGATTACAAAGAATATTATTCTAAATTAACAGAAATTGTAAAAGGCTATTTTGAAGAAGAGGTTAAAGTAGACGCCTTAGAAAGCACAACTAATGAATTAATAGTAAAACTAGAATTATTAAAGGATGCGGGTCAATTAGACATTTCAAAAGAAACTTTGAAAAACTTTAAATCAGTTTTATCCACAGCTGATTTGGTAAAATTCGCTAAATCAGCACCTGGTTCTAAAACAGCAATTTTAGATAAACAACTTTTAGAGACAGTTCTTGTTGACACAAAAGAAGCAATCCCTGAACCCTCTGAAGAAGAGCTATTACAAAACGAAGAGTATCTAAAGAAAATTCAAGGTGAAAAGAAAAGAAAATTTCTTATAAATATTGCCAAAACATTAATTACAATAATTTTCATTTCTCTTATTGTAAGTATTTCAATTTTTGGATGGGAAGAAGTTAAAGATAATGTGTTTGGAAATTCGACAAAAGAACTTTTACAAAAAGAAGATTGGGTTGTAAGTAGTTATGGAGCTTTTCCAATTAAAATATCATCACCAGATGCATTAATAAGAAACGATTCAAAAACAGGGCAATTGTTTAGCCTTCAGGGTTTAGAAGATCCGTTTAGCCTAACTATTAATACAAAACCAATTAATAAAGAGGATGAAATTCAGTCAATTCTCATAGAAAAATTAAAATCGAAGGGAGCCCTAAACATATTAACACAACAGGAAGAGTTTACACTTGATAACGGGATAACTACAACTAGGTATTATGGCTCTTTTGATTATATTAATAAAGAAAATATTTCAATCAAAAAAGAATATTCCAGCTTATCGTTTTTTGAAAATGGTGGAAATCAAACTTTAAATATTATTTACGATAGGAATAATAGATATGCAAAACAAATTAGAACTAGAATTGAAAGTTCAATAGATTTTAATAATAAATAAAATGTTTAATAATATTACATTTTCCAACCCTGAATTTTTATGGCTTATTATAGGCGTGATCTTCTTTGTTGTTGTTAATTATAAAATTAAACATCTCAAAAACCCCAAACTTAGCATATCTTCAATTGATTCGTTTAGTAAATCATCTCTAAAAACCACTATTTTCCCTTTTTTAGATTTATTAAGATATACAGCTTTAGTTTCTTTAATTATAGCTTTAGCCAGACCACAAATAATTGATATCTCGACAGAAACTAAAAAAAGCAGAGGGATTGATATTGTGATAGCAGTAGATGTCTCTTCAAGCATGCTTGCCCAAGATTTAAAACCTAATAGACTAGAAGCGTTAAAAGAAGTTGCTAAAGAATTTATTTATGATAGAGTTAATGATAGAATTGGCCTTGTTGTTTACGCAGGAGAAAGTTATACCAAGACACCTGTTACTACTGATAAATCAATTATAGTTAAGTCCTTAGATGAAATAATTTTTGATGGAATTATTGAAGACGGAACAGCAATTGGGATGGGTTTAGCGACTTCCGTCAATAGACTTAAAAACAGTAAAGCTAAAAGTAAAGTTATTATTTTACTTACTGATGGAGTCAACAATTCAGGATTTATCGACCCAAATACTTCTGCTGATTTAGCCCTTTCATTTGGAATCAAAACATATACAATCGGACTAGGAAGCAATGGAAATGCCCTTGCTCCCATAGCTTTAAATCCGGACGGTTCTTTCAGATACGGTTTGACAAAGGTTGAAATTGACGAAAAACTTTTAGAATCCATAGCTTCTAAAACAGGGGGATTATATTTTAGAGCTACAGATAACAAAAAACTTAAAGAAATATATCAAGAAATTAATAAACTTGAAAAAACTGATGTGGAAGAATTTAAATATTCAAATGCGCAGGAAATTTATAGAGTATTTGTTTTATTTTCTATTATTTTAATATTCTTAGAGTGGATTTTAAGAACAACATTATTTAAAAGTTTTATATAAGTGTACCAGTTAGAAGAGACATATTATTTTTATTTATTAGTAATAATTCCAGTACTTGTTATAGGGTTTTTATTTTTAAGCAGTTGGAGAAACAGAATACAAATCAAATATATCTCGTCTGATTTACTTAAGGTATTGAGCCCTAACATTTCTACTTTTAAACCAAAAATTAAATTACTCTTTTTAATTCTTTTTATATTATTTTCAACCATATCACTTGTCAATCCAAAAATCGGGACAGAGCTTAAAACTGTTAAAAGAGAGGGTGTTGATTTAGTTTTTGCTGTTGATGTTTCAAAAAGTATGTTGGCGGAGGATATTGCTCCCAATCGTTTAGAAAAAGCTAAAAGAATAGTTTCAGAAATTATAAATAATTTAAATAACGACAGGGTAGGTGTAATTGCATATGCTGCTTCAGCACTTCCAATACTTCCAATTACGGATGATTATTCAACTGCTAAAACCTTTTTACAAAGTTTAACAACGGACATGTTATCTTCTCAGGGAACAGCAGTTTTGGAGTCCATTAATTTGGCAAAAGAGTTTTACGACGATGAAAATCAAACCAATAGAGTTTTATGTATCCTTTCTGATGGTGAAGATCATGAAATCGAAAATAAAAACATTACAGAAATTGTAAAGAATTCAGGAATTACAATTATTACAATTGGACTAGGTTCAATAAAAGGAGCTCCTATACCTTTAAAAGAAAAAGACATAGTTAAGTCATATAAAAAAGATCAAAATGGGGATGTTGTTATCACAAAACTAAATATGGATTTGTTAAAAAATATAGCAAATTCGTCTAATGGAATTTATATTAATGGAGTTAACACAGAATTAGTTGTACAAGCTATTATTGAAAGATTAAAAGAAATGGACAAAAAAGAATTTGAGTCTAAACAATTTGTAGCTTATAAGGATCAATTTCAGTGGTTTATAGGATTTGCAATTCTTTTTCTAAGTTTGGAATTAATTGTATTTGAAAAGAAAACATTTTGGGTAAAAAAACTAAATTTATTTAATGAATAGAGTCGTTTTAATATTATTGTTTTTTATTATTAAAGTTAATTCTCAAGAACTAAAGATAAATAAGGATTCAAATAATTTGACTTTGGATGGTAATATTGAATTTGCCGACAAGAATTTAATTGAAGCCGAAAAATTTTATAGAAAATCAATTTCCAAGGATTCTTTAAACATTAACGCTTCTTATAATTTAGCAAATTCATTTTACAGAAATGAATTGAAACAGGAGGCAATAAATCAATATAAATCTTCTATTAAAAAAACTAAAAGCAAAGAAACTCTTCACAAATCGTTTCATAACTTAGGCAACATTTACATGCAGAACGAAGATTATCAAAATGCTGTCAATTCATTTAAAAATGCACTACTTAATAATCCGACGGATGACGAAACAAGGTACAATTATGCATTGGCCAAAGAATTATTGAAAAACGAACAAAAAGACAATAAAAAAGACGATAAGGATAAGAAAAACGACAAAGATAAAAAGGACAAAAAGGACAAGAAAAACGACAAAGATAAAAAGGACAAAAAGGACAAGAAAAACGACAAGGATAATAAAGAAAAAAAAGACGAAAAGAAAGACCAGAAAAAAGATAATAAAGAAGATAAAAAAGAAAAACCGAAGCCAAATAAAATATCTCCAGAGCAACTGAAAAACTTGCTAAAAGCAATGGATAATCAAGAAAAAAAAGTTCAACAAAAAATTAACAAAAAGAAAATGAAAGGAAGTCCTGTTAAGAATAAAAAAGATTGGTAATTAAAATATGAAATTTAGATTTTATATATTTTTTGTTTTAGCTGTAATTAGCAATATAAATGCTCAGGACAACGCTGTTACTTTTGAGGCTGTTTTGACAAAAAAATCTTTAGGAATTAATGAAAACCTTAGGGTTGATTTTAAAATGAATAAAGACGGTGATAATTTTACTCCGCCTAGTTTCAAGGGCTTTACAGTTGTTGGGGGCCCTAACCAATCTGTTAGTAATATGTGGGTAAACGGTAAGAGAACTTTCTCCAAAACTTATTCATATTTTTTAAGTCCAATTAAGAAAGGTTCGCTTACAATTGGACAAGCTACTATAGAAATAGAGAATAATATTTATAAAACCTTACCAGTAAAAATTAGTGTGAGTGAATCCGTTACTGTAAGTAAAGATCCAAATGACCCTAGTTATGTTGTTAACGAAAATTTACATTTAGTAGCTGAGATTTCTAACAGCAGTCCTTATTTAAATGAGGGAATTTCTGTTGTATATAAGTTATACTATTCTCCTCAAATTAATGTTACTAATGTTGGGGAAATTGAAACCCCTGAATTTGAAAATTTTTGGTCTCAAAATATAAAAATTCCAAGATTACAAATAGAGCGAGGTTCTTTTAAGGGTGATAATTATAATTTTGTTACTTGGAAGAAAACAGTTTTATATCCACAAAAATCAGGAAAACTTGAAATCCTACCACTTTCATTAGACGTCTCTGTTGATGTTCCTACAAATAGAAGAGATTTTTTTGGGAATAGAATATATAATCAAGTTTCAAAAAAAGTAACGGCAGGGAAAAGGTCAATTAATGTTAAAGCATTACCTATTAATGCTCCAGAAAGTTTTAACGGAGCAGTTGGAAAATTTGAGATTAAATTAAATACGAATAAAACAGAACTGAATGCTTCAGAATCTTTGCAAGCGACTGTTAAAATTTCTGGAAATGGGAATTTAAAACTATTCTCTCCTCCATCTATTCAGGTGCCAAGTTCCCTTGAGAAGTATGATCCTGAATACAATGAAAAAGTATCAACAAGCTTGGCAGGAATGAAAGGTTTTATTTCAAATACTTATACGTTAGTCCCTCAATTTCAAGGAAAATATCCTATAAACTCAGTTGAATTCACATTTTTTAATCCTCAATTAAATAAATATGAATCAATTAACTCTGATGAAATAATAATTAATGTTTTAGAGGGGCCAATGTCTTTAGATGAAAGTAATACTAATATCCCAAATACTGAGACAACAAAAAACATTTTGCCTTCACTCAATCAATTTAAATTTATTAAAACTGAATCTGATTTTGTCAAAATTAACTCCAAACCTTTTATATATTCAATAAGTTTTTATTCAATTTTAATATTTCCAATATTATTAATTTTGATATTACTAATATTTTTTAAGTCAAAGAATATTTCAAGTTCAAAATTAAAAGAATCAAAATCTAGAAGAGCTAACAAGCTGGCTAAAAAATATTTATCAGATGCCAGAAAAAATTTAGACAATAAAGATGTTTTTTATATCGCATTGGAAAAGGCACTTCATAATTTTTTAAAATCAAAATTTTCAATTGAAACTTTTGACTACAGTAAAGAAAAGATTTACAACTTGCTTTTAAGAAAAGAGATTGAAAAAGAATCTTTAGAGCTGTTTATTAAGCTAATTGAAAATTGCGAGTTTGCAAGATTTACTCCAGCTTCTAATGTTGCAATTAATAACGATTATGAAAATGCAGTTCAGGTTATTACAGAAATTGATAAAGTAATTTAAAATGAAAATATTAATTATTTATTGTTGTTTGTTTTTTTCGGGATTAGCGTTCTCTCAAACAGAAAATGAACTATATTTTAAATCTGGCGTTGAGTTGTACAACAATGGAAACTATAATGAAGCAATAAATTCATTTGTTAAAATAATTAATAATGGAGAGCATTCAGGTTCATTATATTTTAATTTAGGGAATAGTTATTATAAACTAAATGACACTCCTAACAGTATTTATTATTTTGAAAAAGCTTTAAAATTAAATCCAAATGATAAGGATATAATTAACAATTTAACATATTCTCAAAATATGTTAATCGATAAAATTGACCTGTTGCCGTCAAATCAATTATCTGATTTTCTTAATTCTGTATCTATGTTTTTTTCAGTAAATCAATGGTTAAGCATTGGGATAGTTCTAATTTATATTTTTTTAATTTTATTTATATTATATTATTTTAAAAGAGATAGTAATTCAAAAAAAAAATACTTTACATTTTCATCAATTCTTTTTTGTATTTCTATAGTTTTTGTTTTAACAGGAATTTCAAAATTTGAAAATCAAAAATCTAACATAGAAGCTATAATCTTTGAGAAAAAAATAGATTTTAGAACAGAGCCTAATTACAGAAGTGAAATTCAATTTAATTTACATGAAGGAACTAAAGTCAATATAAAAGAGGAGCTTGATGATTGGGTTTTAGTGGAGTTAAGAAATGGAGCAAGTGGATGGATGGAATCAAAATCAATTAAAAAAATTGATTGAATTACCGCTTACATTAAAAAAACTTAACAATTGATTTCCTGCGTTTAAAATAGGACGGTATAAAAAAGTTGACTCAATGTTTTCATTGTCAATAAAGGAGAACTCTGAGTTTATATTTTCAAAAAACACAAAACAAAAAGAAACTATTAATACGTATTTGATAGCTCCAAATAATCCTCCAAACAATTTATTTAAGAATCCTAAAAAAAGAATTTTAGCAATTTTTGTCAATGCTTTTCCGGCAACAGAAATACTAACAATAATTATAACAAAGGTAAAAGCAAATGAAAAAATTTTTATATAGGATTGTTCAATTGACTCTAATTGATTTGGGAAAGTAGTACTAATAAAATCAAATGTTAGCCCAGAAAACTTTAAAGATCCATAGGCTCCAAGAATTAGGGCCAATATTGACGTCAACTCTATTATTAAGCCTTTGGAAAAACCTCTATAAAATCCAAGGGCTGTTAAGCATACAATAAAAATATCTAAGTAATTCAAGATTTTATTTACAAATATAAGTATATTGTTTTCATACAATTTAAATTTTTTTTTAAATGGAATCAAAGAAGACCTTAAGTGAGAAGTGGAAAAATATTTTAAACATAATAAGTGAGAAATTTAATAAAGGAGATGACTTAGATATTGAAAGTGTTATTTATCTAATTGGGGTTCAAGAATTTGGAAATCCAAACATGAAATTTAATAAAGATCAAAAAATTGACCTTATGCATATTGCAGTATGCCGCTTATTAGAGCCTTATGGATTTTATGAGTTTGACTATGTCGATAAAGATGGTTGGCCACACTATAAAACAATAAATAAATTACCAAATTTAAAATCAGGAGAACAAAGTATTTTAATGAAAGAGTCTATAATTAATTATTTTATTGAAAAACAACTAATTGAATAAATGAAAATGAGTATTTTTGAATCAATGATTATATCAATTTATGATTGAAGAAATACAAAAAAAAATTCAACAAGCATTAAGTTTTTCAGCAAAGAATAATGATGAGCTTGAAAAATTTCGAATAGATTTTATTGGAAAAAAAGGATTTGTAAGTCATTATTTTTCTGAGTTTAAGAAGGTTGAGCCTTCAGATAAAAAGGAGTATGGATTAGCAATTAATGAATTAAAAAATGTTGCGTTAAAAAAAATCAAAGAACTTAAAGAAACTCTTGGAGGTGACGATGGGAACAAGGTTAAAGATTTAGATTTAACGAAACCTGCTTCAATGATTGAACTTGGGTCAAGACATCCTATTTCAATTATTCGAAATAAAATAATTGACATTTTTTATAAAATTGGATTTAACGTTTCTGAAGGGCCAGAAATTGAAGATGATTGGCATAATTTTACAGCTTTAAATTTACCAATGCATCACCCAGCTAGAGACATGCAAGATACTTTTTTTATAAAAAAAGATCCAGATCTTCTTCTAAGAACACATACCTCTTCTGTTCAAATTAGACATATGGAAGAAAATGAACCTCCAATACGAACTATTTCACCTGGCCGAGTTTATAGAAATGAAGATATATCAGCTAGATCACATTGTTTTTTTCATCAAATAGAAGGACTCTATATTGATGAAAACGTTTCGTTTGCTGATTTAAAACAAACTTTACTTTATTTTACTAAGGAATTATTTGGTAAATCTAAAATAAGATTAAGACCATCCTATTTTCCATTTACCGAACCTAGTGCCGAGGTTGATATATATTGGGGTTTAAATTCTGAAACTGATTATAGAATAACTAAAGGGACAGGTTGGCTAGAAATAATGGGCTGTGGAATGATTGACCCAAATGTTTTAGACAATTGTAAAATAGATTCAACTAAATATTCAGGCTTTGCTTTTGGAATGGGAATCGAAAGAATCGCTATGCTTCTTTACCAAATTGAAGACATTAGAATATTATATGAAAATGACGTAAGGTTTATTAATCAATTTAAAGATTCAATCTAACTCTTCAGTTAATTTTTTTATTATTGTTTTAGGATTTGAATTTTTATAAAGAATTTGATATGCGCAGGAAATTATATTAAATTCATCGGAATTACTTTCAGTTAATTCATACGCGTTTTTGGTAGCATAATAACCTTCAGAAATCATAGACATTTCAGAAATAGCTGCTTTCAAAGTATACCCTTTACCTATCATATTTCCTAGAGTCCTGTTTCTGCTAAAAGAAGAATAACATGTAACTAATAAATCTCCTAAGTATTCCGAATCGTTTATATCTCTGTTGGTTTTATATATTTTGTATACAAACTTTTTCATTTCTCGAACACAACTACTAATTAACACACTTTGAAAATTATCTCCATATCCTAACCCATGGCATATGCCTGCAACTACAGCGTAAACATTTTTTAACATTGCAGCATATTCAACTCCCATAGTATCTTTGGAGACTTTCACATTAATATAATTTGACATTAACGAATTTGCCATTTCTTGTGCTTTTATCTCATTTTTACAAGCAATTGTTAAGTATGATAATTTTTCAAGAGCAACTTCCTCTGCATGACAAGGTCCTGTGATAATTCCAATTTTTGAAAAAGAGATATTATAAAACTCATTTAAATGTTCACTAACGATTAAGTGAGACTCTGGGACAACTCCTTTTAAAGCTGAAAATAGAGTTTTGTTTTCAATAAGATCACTTATTTTATTTAGTTCAGTCTCTAAAAAAGGGGAAGGAATTGCTAAAATAATTATTTCGGATCTATCTACGATTTCTCTAATTGAGGAACTGGGATTTATTTTTGATTTATCAAAAACCACAGATCGTAAGTACTTTGGATTTCTTCCTTTATTTCTTATAAACTGAGCATCCTCATCTTTTCTTACATACCAGTTAACAATATTATTGTTTTCACAAAGCATCTTTACGATTGCAGTTCCCCAACTTCCCCCGCCAAGCACAGCATATTTATTATTCATTTTATAAAGATTAACAAAATTTTGTGAATCCGCTAGATAATTTAAAATTAAATTTAATGATAATAAAGTTTAAGAATTTAATAATGGTTTGGTTTGCGCTCTCTTAATTTTAAGAGAGCGTTTTTTTTATATCCAATTTTCAAATGGTATGGCTAGCAATATTAACAAAAATCCAATTAGGTAAAATATTCCTAGCCGCATATATCTTTTATAATTAGTTTTTGCTTTTTTGAAAAGAGACCACCCAATTGTGACAGAAAGTAATCCTAAAATATTTAATAAAGGGTGTTTCAATAAATAAAAAAAATATTGATCATTCTGAGCTACTTGTTCAATTCCATTCTCCCACCATTTAAATTTAGGAGATATAAAATATAAGACAGTTCCAATAGCAAATTGAATATGTGAGAATATAAGTGTAAAAAGAGCAATTCTTAAATCTAAAGGCTTAAAAATTTTATTCAAATAAGCGTTGATAAAAAATCGTAAAATGGAATAAAATATAATTACAAGGGTTAGAATAGCCCAAAGAGAATGTAATTGTAAAACCCAACTAAAAATTATATCGATACTCATGATATTTAAAAATCACTAGCCTTTATTAAAGACTTAGTATATGTTTTTTTTGGGTTATCGAACAAAAAATCAGTTTCATTGAGTTCAATGATTTGTCCCTTTTTTAACACAATTAACCTGTCTGTAAAATATTTAATAACCGACATATCGTGTGAGATAAATAGAAATGTAAACAGATATTTCTCCTTTAAATCACTTAGTAAATTTAAAATTTGCGCTTGAATAGAAACATCTAATGCAGACACTGATTCATCACATATTATAATTTCCGGATTTAAAGCTAAAGCTCTTGCTATGACTATTCTTTGTCTTTGCCCACCAGAAAATTGATTAGGGAATTTTTTAAAATCACTTTCGGATAATCCAACCTGATTCAAAAGTTCTATAGCCCTACATTTCATTTCATGTTTAGAATTAAAAATTTTGTGTGCAATCATTGGCTCAATTATCGATTTACCAATTGAAATTTCTGAATTTAAAGAAGAGTAGGGGTCTTGAAATATTAATTGAACTTTTTTTCTGAAAATTGAATTGGAGATATCATTTGTATTTTGATTTTTAAAAAGAATTTCCCCATTATTAATTTTAATAAGCCCTAATATAGATTTAGCTATTGTAGATTTTCCAGAACCGGATTCACCAATAATCCCCAGTGTTTCTCCTTTATACAGATCAAACGAAATATCTTTAAGTATCTGATTGTTTTTATAAAAAACAGTTAAATTATTAATTTTTAATATTGGATTTTTGTTATAAATTTTTAAATGATGATCTGCTCTTTCTTCTTTAGAAATAATTTTATTTTTCTTATTTGTTGAAGTAATTAGTCTATTTGGCCTATTATTTTTTGGAGGAGAAGAGTTTATTAAATGCTTAGTATAATTTTCTTTGGGAGAATTAAATATTTGTGAAGAAAACCCTTTTTCAATAATTATCCCATTTTTTAATACAATCAAATTATCAACAAATTTTGAAACTAACTTTAAGTCATGAGAAATAAATAGAACACTCATACTGTATTCGTTCTGTAAGGATTTAATTAAAGAAATAATATCATTCCTTACAAGACTGTCTAAGGAAGTTGTTGGTTCATCGGCAATTAATAGTTTAGGCTTGCATGCTATTGCTATTGCAATCATTATTCTTTGTTGTTGCCCACCGCTTAGCTGAAAAGGATATTTTTCAAAAACTAATTTAGGATTTTTTAATTGAACCTTTTTGATGAGTTCAATAGATCTTTTTTTGGCTATTTTTTTACTTATTTTTTCATGATTAATAATAATCTCAGAAATTTGATCACCACATTTCATAGTTGGATTTAAAGAACTCATTGGTTCTTGAAAAATCATTGATATCTCTTTCCCTCTTATTTTTTGATATTCTTTTTTGGACAATTCATTTAACTCCCTTCCGTTAAAAATTATTTTCCCTTCAGTCTTTAAGTTTTTTAAGTGAATTAAGTCTAAAACAGATAAGGCAGTAAATGATTTACCGCTTCCAGATTCACCAACAAGCCCTAAAACTTCATTTTTTTTTAAATCAAAAGAAACATTTGATAAAATAATTTGATCACCAATTTTGATGGTTAATTTTTTTATTGAGAGAAGTTTATTATTGCTCATAATCAAACCTTACACTATCAAGCATTATTATTGCTTCATTTAAATAAACATCAAAATCCTTTGGTCTATCACTGTTTTTTTCAAGATTTTTTTCTCCAAGTCTTACCACTATAATATCTTTTTCAGGGACAACAATTACATATTGACCCAATATCCCTCTCATTGCAAAAAATTTATTTTCTTTAATTTCTCCCAACCAAAATCCATATCCATATTCTGGGCTTTTTTCAAATCTAGGCTTAATCGATTTTGCCACAAAAGAGGAGTCTAATATTTGAATTCCATTCCACTTTCCATAATCTTTGTAAAGTTTCCCAAATCTAGCAAAATCCCTAGCATTAGAGTTGAAACAACAATATGCTTTTATAGTATTATTTTTTTTTCCATCAATTTGCCAAAGTGAACTGTTTTCAAATCCCAGAGGTTCTAAAAACCATTCTTGTACTAAATTTGATATTTTTTTTTGAGTAGCTTTTTCAACGACCATAGAAAGAAGCTGGGTGCTGGCACTATAATATTTAAAACTTTTTCCAGGCTCTTCAATAATAGCTCTAGATTTTATTAATTCATTAAGTTCGCTTGAAATATAAGATCTTGCTGTAACACCAAATATGTCTGTATAACTTTCGTCCCAATCTAAACCTGATGCCATACTTGATAAATCTCCAATAGTTAGTTTTTCCGCTAAACCGTCGGAATATCCATCAATATATGAGCCTACCTTATCATCAATACTTTTAAAATATCCATCTTGAATAGCTTTCCCCATAGTGGCTGATACAATACTTTTTGCCATTGAGAAAGAATTACTATAGGAATTTTTACCGTAACCTTGATAATATTTTTCATGCCATATAGAATCGTTTTTTATTATTAAATAAGCTACAGTTCCAAGTTCTGCATGAATTTTTTTTAAATTTTCGGTTTCATTAATAGTATTATAGTTTTTGTGAATTGGCCATGGTTGAGGGGAAGTGCTTTTAGAAAGGATTATGTTTTCGAAATATTTGTAGTCAGTAATATCCGCATTAGTTCTTTGCATTTTAAAGACGGTGCCAACTAATTCAGACAAATAAACAATATCTGAACTGAAATTAACCGCAACAAAAAATAAAAATAAGGATATTACTAAAACAATTTTATTTTTTAAACGTTTCATACACTACTAATGTATGAAAATTAAGAGAGTAATTTTATAGCGTCTTTTGCAAAGTATGAAGCAATAATATCTGCTCCAGCACGTTTCATTGAAACAAGTTGTTCCATCATAACTTTATCGTGATCGAGCCAGCCTTGTTTTGCGGCTGCTTTAAGCATTGAGTACTCCCCGCTGACTTGGTAAATTGCTAATGGACAATGAACCTGGTTTTTTAAATCACGCAAAATATCTAAATAACTTAAGCCAGGCTTGACCATTATAATATCAGAACCTTCTTCAATATCAGATTTTGCTTCTAAAATTGCCTCTGATCTATTATGAAAATCCATTTGATAAGTTTTTTTGTCCCCAAATCCAGGTTTTGAATCTAAAGCATCTCTAAATGGACCATAAAAACTAGAGGCATATTTAACTGCATAGCTCATTATCCCTGTATCATGAAATCCATTATTTTCAAGCGCTTTTCTAATAGATAAAACTCTACCGTCCATCATATCACTTGGAGCAACAACATCAGCTCCTGCTTCAGCATGACTTAAAGCCATGTCAGACAAAACTAAGTTAGTTGGATCATTTAGGATTTTATTGTCTTTTACTATTCCGTCATGACCATAAGTTGAGTAGGGATCTAAAGCAACATCTGTCATAATTGTCATTTCAGGAACACTACTTTTAATATCTTTTATAGCTCTTTGCATGAGACCATTCTTATTAACAGCTTCATTTCCAAAATTATCTTTTAAATGATCTTCTACCTTAACAAATAATAAAACAGCTTGAACACCAATATTCCAAAGTTCTTTAACTTCTTTTTTTACAACATCTAAACTGTATCTATAATAATTAGGCATTGAAGGAATTTCTTCCTTTAGGTTAGATCCTTCAATTATAAAAAGAGGAACAATAAAGTCGTGAGGACTTATGCGCGTCTCTTTGATTAAATTTCTTAAAGATTGCTTTGAACGAAGTCTTCTATTTCTGTTTAATGGATACATATTTTTAATTTAAACCCAATTTTTAGGAGATTCTAATATTTTGACAAGTTTTTCTTCATCACTTTGTTTTTCAGGCTTAAAATCATAGATCCATTTAACTTTGGGCGGCATACTCATAAAAATACTTTCTATTCTGCCTTTGGTTTTTAATCCAAACAATGTCCCTTTGTCATGAAGAAGATTAAACTCTACATATCTTCCTCTTCTAATTTGTTGCCAATTTAAATTTAAGCTATTATACGTTTCTTCTTTTCTTTTTTCAACAATTGGAATATAAGAATCTAAAATACATTGTCCCATATCTTTTATAAATGAAAACCATTTATCAATCGACATTTCATTATTTTCTCTACAATAATCAAAAAACAATCCTCCAACTCCTCTTGCTTCATTTCTGTGCGAATTCCAAAAGTATTCATCACATTTATTTTTATAGCTAGTATAAAAACTTGAATCGTATTTATCACAAGAATTTTTGCACTTAGTGTGAAAATGAATAATGTCTTTTTCAAAAATATAATAGGGTGTTAGGTCAAGACCTCCTCCAAACCATCTGTCTCTTAATTTTTCGTTTTCGTAGAGTTCAAAGTATCTAAGATTTGCATGAAATGTAGGAATCATTGGATTTTTAGGATGCAATACAATACTTATTCCGCATGCATAAAAATCTGAATTAGTAGCTTTTAACATGGTTGACATTGAATCTGGAAGTTTGCCATATACTTTTGAAACATTTACACCACCTTTTTCAAAAACATTTCCATTTTCAATAATCATCGTCAAACCACCCCCGCCAGCTTCTCTTAACCAAGAATCTTTTTTAAACTTTTCTAAACCATCGATATCTTCTAAAGTCAATGTTAGATTTTTTTGAAGAGAATCAATATATTTAGAAAAAGCATTTTTCATTACTCAGAATAATTTTTAACGGTCTCTACAAAAACTTTTACATTGTCAACAGGTGTATTTGGAAGTATTCCGTGGCCTAAATTTGCAATATATTTATCTTTTCCAAATTCATCTAACATTTGAGTCGTTTGCTTTATTAGTTCTTTTTTAGGCGAAAATAATCTGCTTGGATCTAAGTTGCCCTGTAAGGTAATATTATTGTTTGATAAGTAGCGTGCATTTCTAGCTGAGCAGGTCCAATCAATTCCAAGACCAGACGCTCCAATTTTTGAGTATGCATTAATAGAGTGCCAACAACCTTTAGGGTAAATTATTACAGGAGTAATCTTTTTCAAAGCATTTGTAATTTCTTCAATATATGGATAAGAAAAGAATTGATAATCCGTATGCGAAAGAACTCCCCCCCACGAATCAAAAATTTGAATAGCGTCTGCACCTGCTTCAACTTTCTTTTTTAAATAATCTATAGTTATTGAAGTTATTTTGCTTAAAAGCATTTTAGCAAGCTCCGGATTTTCAAAACAAAACTTCTTTGCAATATCAAAGTTTTTTGAGCCACTACCCTGAACCATATAGCAAAGTATAGTCCATGGTGACCCAGCAAATCCAATCAAAGGAATGTCTTTAGGAAGTTCTTTTTTAGTCATTTTAATTGCTTCAAAAACATAATTTAATTTTTCTTCTACATTTTTAATATCTAAATTAATCACGTCAGATTTTTTTCTAATAGGACACTCTATGTACGGACCAAAATTATTTTTCATTTCAACATTAATTCCCATTGCTTGAGGAATTACTAAAATATCACTAAAGATTATTGAGGCGTCTAATCCAATTTGTTTAATTGGCATTAAAGTTATTTCAGTGGCTAGTTCTGGTGTTTGACATCTTGTAAAAAAATCATATTTATTTTTTAAAACCATAAAATCCGGCAAGTATCTTCCTGCTTGCCTCATAATCCATACAGGAGGCCTTTCTACGGTCTCTCCATTTAAAGCTCTCAAAAAAAGAGGGGTTTCGT
The DNA here is from genome assembly GCA_002700465.1 of Flavobacteriaceae bacterium. Lineage (GTDB taxonomy): Bacteria > Bacteroidota > Bacteroidia > Flavobacteriales > Flavobacteriaceae > MAG-121220-bin8. The sequence goes on from PADT01000058.1 coordinate 23,386, forward strand.
TTTTAATCATTTTCAAATAATTTAATTGTTTTGTGAATTACATTTTCAATTGTTGGCACATTGCAACTTAAAACTTTGTTTGAATATTTATGAGCATATTTTGATGTGGTTTTTCCAATACATACACAATATGAATTGTTCAACGAATTGTTTATTAAGTAGCTTTTTATACCACTAGGACTATAAAATAAAATTGCATCAAAAATTTGATTGTACTTTATTGGTCTTGCTATGTTATTGTAAGCAACTACCTCCTTTAATTCAATATTTTTTTTATTAAAAAAATCAGAAAACTCTTCATTTTTGATGCTACTTCTACAAAAAATGAATTTTTCATTCTTAGCTTTCTTTAATATAAAATCAGCCAAATTTGATGAGTTTTGAGTCATTTTCGTAATTTTTTGCCCTTTTTTAATTAAAAGTTCTTTTGTGTTTTTACCTACACAATAAATCTTATTAAAAAAATTATCAATATTTTGATTACTTGAAAAAACTGCTTCAACAGCATTTTTACTTGTGAATATCCAACTTCCATTATGTTTTGGAAGGTTTAATTTTAAAAGTTGGATCGAAATAAAATCATCATGATGTAAATCAAATTTTAAATCGTCGAAAAGATATTTTAAATCTTTACTTAATTTTTTTGTTGAAAGAATTTTAATTTTTTTCATTTTCTTTCTTGAGTTCTTGCAGTATTTTTTTACCTCCGTTTTTTAAAATCTTTTTGAACATTTTTTCGCCAGCTTTCAAATCGTTACAATCAAATCTGTCTTCAACCCTGATCATGTTTTTTGAATCCAATGTGGAGATACTTGCATTAAAGACAAGCTTATCGCCTTCTATTTTTGCAAATGCAGAGATTGGTACAGAACAACCACCATTCATTAATTTTAAAAATTGTCTTTCCTGGCTAACACAGTGAAATGTTGAATTACACGAAATAGATTTTAATAAATTATTAAATTCATTTTCATTAGCTCTAGAGGCTATTGCAATTGCTCCTTGTGCTGCGGAAGGTATCATCCAGTCTAATATTAATTTGTTTTCTGGATAGATTGATAATCGATCAAGTCCTGCCTTAGCAAATATTGCTCCGTCCCAATTATTTTTTTCAAGTTTTTTTATTCTTGATCCTACATTTCCTCTGAGAGATACAATTTTATGATTTGGGTATTTATTTTTCCATTGTGTTTCTCTTCTAATACTGCTTGTTGCAATAGTTAGATTCTTGTTAAAATTGATGTTTTTTTCTTTAAAAATTAAAACGTCTTTGGGGCTCGCTCTTTTAAAAACACAGTGAATGGATAATCCTGATGCTAAATTTATTGGAACATCTTTAAAACTGTGAACAGCTATATCAATGGTGTTATTTAATAAAGCTTGATCTAAGCTTTTTGTAAAAATTCCACTCACTCCAAAATCATATAAAGGCGTAATTTGATTAACGTCTCCCTCCGATTTTATTTTAACTAACTCACAATCTATCCCAAGTGATTCAAGTTTAGTTTTCGCGTAATTAGCTTGCCAAACAGCTAGCTTACTTTCTCTAGTGCCAATTTTTATTTTAGTAATCATTGTGATTAAGTTGAAAAATTGTTTTTATAGATTTCAATTCTTCTTCAAAATCATCGCTGTCTCTTAAATGATTAGCAATTTGATTTGTTATTTTTTGAATTAAGTGTTCAGAAACTTCTTTGACATTTTCGTCATCGAATGAGGATGCTTTTTTCTTAAGAATATTGATTTTATTTTCTTGAATTTTTTTTAGTTTTATTTTAAGAGCGTTAACCGTTGGAGCAAACCTTCTAGTTTCAACCCATAAATAATAATCTTCTGTTATTTCTTTAATTATTTTTTCAGCTTTTGGTATGAACTTTTTTCTGGTTTCTAAAGTCTTGTTCGTTACCATGGAGAGATAATCTAGATCTAACAAATCTATATATTCAAAAGATCCAAGCTCTTCATCAACATTTTTTGGGACTGATAAATCCAAAATTGTAAGCGATTTAGATTTAGACACCATTTCGCTAAGTACAGTTGGTTTGTTGCTAGCAGTGGCTACAATTAAAATGTCAGTTTTTGATATTTGATGATTTAAATCTGAAATATTTTTTACCAAAACTTCAAATTTACCAGCTATAAGTTTAGCTTTCTCTTCAGATCTATTTATTAAGGTTATGTGTTTATTGGAGGTATGTTTTACTAGGTTTTCACATGTATTTCTTCCGATTTTACCTGTTCCAAATAAAAGAATTTTTTTTGATTTTAAATCTGAAATATTATCTAATATATATCGAACAGCTGCATATGATACTGAAGTTGCACCTGAAGATATTTTTGTTTCATTTTTAATCCTTTTACTTGCATGCTTAACCATATTAAATAACCTTTCAAACGAAGGATTAACTGCATTTAGTTTTTTTGATCTTAGAAAACTATTATTTAATTGAGCAATAATTTCAAAGTCTCCTAAAATTTGACTGTCTAGTCCAGTACCTACTTTAAAAATATGATTCACAGCTTCTTCTCCTTTAAAAATGTAACCAAATTTTTTAAATTCTTTAACAGTACCATTAGAATGTTTGCAAAGTAGTTCTATAAGCAGATTAAAATCTAAAGTTGAAGAATAAATTTCAACTCTATTGCATGTAGAATTAACAACTAAATTGTCTACACCCGCTTGTAATGAGTCCTTAATAAGATGTTTGGATTGATCCAGGCTTAAGCTGAACATTCCTCTTACAGAAGTATTGGCATTTTTATAGCTTATTCCAATAACGTTAAAAAAAGGAGCTTTCAAATAATGAATTATTTCGACTGTAAAAATAATACTCACTTTAGTTAAAAAATAACTCTAAAGGTTCTATAAATAACTCCACAAGTTTTTTATTGAAAAGTATGGTTAAAATAATGTAAAATTTTATATTTTTACAGATGTAATAGATAAATTCTAAATCATTAATTTAGAACGCTTCTAAATTAAAATTTTTTTTTGAATGAATTTAAAAAGTATCGCAAAAGGATCAACTGAAAGTTTTACAGTTGATGATGGTATAATTTTATTAAAACAAACCAATGATAATGAATTTGTCTCAAATTTTAATTTCAATATTAGTAAAGACTATATTCAATTTCATTTTTGTTTGAAAGGAACTTCAAAATTTTTATTTAATCAAGGATCTTATGTTTTTAATGTTGAAAATGAAAATTCGATTTTATTATATAATCCAAATAAAGAACTGCCAATAGATCTTTTATTAGACTCAAACAGCCAAGTTTTATCAATATTAATTTCAATAAAAAAATTTCATAGTTTATTTTCAGACGAATCAGATCAAATTTCCTTTTTAAATAATGATAATATTGGAAATAAACTTTATAAAGAAAAACAAATTGGTCCAATGATTGCAATAATATTAAACCAAATGTATCAGCAATCTTTAAATCTTTCAATGTATAAATTATATTTAAGAGGCAAGGTTTTTGAACTCATGAGTTTATATTTTAGCAAGGATAAAGAAATGGATATTGAGCAATGTCCTTTTTTGGCTGATGACAACAACATTAAAAAAATTAAAAAAGCAAAAGAAATTATAATTTCTAGAATGATTGAACCACCAACTCTTGTTCAGCTTGCAAAAGAGGTCGATATAAGTTTAAAAAAATTAAAACAAGGTTTTAAACAAGTTTATGGAACTTCTGTTTTTTCTTTTTTGATTGATTATAAAATGCAAGTATCTAAAAGGCTTTTGTCCTCAGGTGAATATAATGTAAATGAAGTTGCTCTTAAAGTGGGGTATAGTACCGCAACTCATTTTATAAATGCTTTTAAAAAAAAATTTGGTACTACTCCAAAAAAATACTTAATGACAATTTAATAATATGAAAGGAGCTTTACTTGTTAATTTAGGTTCGCCTGATAGCACTGAGTCTAAAGATGTAAAAAAATATTTAAAAGAGTTTTTAATGGACGAGCGAGTCATTGACGAACCTCTTTGGCTAAGAACAATTTTGGTTAAAGGAATTATTTTAAATTTTAGACCTAAAAAATCTGCAAAAGCATACAAAAAAATATGGTGGGATGAAGGATCTCCATTAATTGTTCTTTCATACAGGCTTTTAGAAAAAGTTAAAAAAATGACATCAGTTCCTATATCCCTTGCTATGCGTTACGGAAATCCATCAATACACTCGGGGATTAAAGAGTTAGTAGACAAAGGAGTAACAGAAATCTTACTTATTCCGCTTTATCCTCAACATGCAATGGCTTCAACTGAAACTATTTTAGTCTTAGCTGAAAAAATAAAAAACGAATTTTTTCCTAAAGTTGAGTTTACAAACCTTCCAGCTTTTTACAATCATAACGATTACATAAGAGTTCTTTCTAATTCAATCCAGAGTTATTTGAAAAATAAAGAATGGGATCATTTACTTTTTTCTTATCATGGCATTCCCGAAAGACACATTAGAAAAACAGATATTACCAAGTCACATTGTAAAATTGATGGTAGTTGTTGTCAAACAAAATCACCTGCTCATCAATTTTGTTATAGACATCATTGCTATGAAACTACAAAACAAGTTGCTGATTATTTAGAGCTTAAAGAAGGAACATATTCTAGTTCTTTTCAGTCCAGATTAGCTGGACAGCCGTGGCTCAAACCATATACAGATAAAGTTGTAGAAAATTTCGCTCAAACTGGAACTAAAAACATGGCAATTGTTACACCTGCTTTTGTTTCGGATTGTTTAGAAACTCTAGAGGAGATTGGAATGGAGGCTAAAGAAGATTTTATTGAAAAAGGGGGAGAAAAATTTCATGTAGTTCCTTGTTTAAATGACGATAAAGAATGGGTAAAAACTCTAAGTAGATGGATTGATGAATGGGCAAATATTAAATAATTTTTACCATAATGGAATATTTTAGTTACATAAAATCGTTACATATAATATTTGTTATAACTTGGTTTGCAGGCCTTTTTTACATACCGAGACTGTTTATTTATTTTATTGAAGCTTCATCAAAACCTAGTCCCGACAAAAAAATTTTAATGGACCAATTTACTGTAATGATGAATCGTTTATGGTTTGTAATAACATGGCCGTCGTCTGTTTTAGCCATTTTATTTGGATTTTGGATGGTTGTTTTAGTCCCAAATTGGTTATTAGAAAATTGGATGATAGCCAAGTTAGGATTTGTATTTTTATTAATTATCTATCATTTAAAAACTCATTTTATTTTAAAAGAATTAAACTCAGGTATTATAAAATATTCTTCTAATTTTATGAGAATATGGAATGAAGTAACTAGTGTGATATTAGTATCAGTTGTATTTCTAGTAGTTTTAAAAAACAACATAAGTTGGTTAAAACTTACAATTGGTTTGATAATATTTATAGGTTCTTTACTGGTTCTTATTAGGTTGTATAAAAGATTTAGAAATTGATTAGTAATTTAAAATTTAACACAAATTTATCATTAAGAGCTAGAATTTTTTTAGCTATGACCATAATAGTTGTTGCTACTTTTGTGTTAATTTCTTTAATTACAATTCCACAATTTAAAACTCAGTCCGAAAAATACCATTCAAAAAGATTGGAGAGAAAAGAAGCTCAAATCCAACGTAGTATTGCTTACTTTTCCCAAGAAACCTCGACTCAGTTAAATCCAAAAAAATTAGATTCAATTTTGAGTGAAAAAATTTATCAAGTTTCAGATGTTCAAAGCGTAAAGTTTAGTATATATTCTTTAAATGGAAACTTAATAAGCTCAACTCTTCCTAAAAACGAAATATCTTTTATTAGTAAAGAGCTTTTAAATAAAATTCTTAAACAAAAAGATTCTAAAATTATTCAAATTACACAAAAAGATGAAATACAATACAGATCCTCTTTTTCGCTAATTTTAGATGATAATTTTAATCCACTTTGGATTTTAAACCTTCCTTATTATGATGATGATAACTTAAACTCTTATGAATTAGAGTCGTTTCTAATAATTTTAGGAGAAGTATATTTTTTTCTTTTTATTCTGTCAATTATTATTTCATATTTCGTTTCACAGTATATGACAAAGGCAATTTCAGAAATCGCTTTAAAAATGAAACAAACACGTTTAGACAAAAGAAACTCTAAAATTAAAATTGATGCTAGGAGTAAGGAAGTTAGAAGCTTAGTAGAATCGTATAACAATATGGTTGACGTGCTTGATAAAAATGTAAAAGAACTATCAAAATCTAATAAGGAACAAGCATGGAGAGAGATGGCCAAACAAGTAGCGCATGAAATTAAAAACCCATTAACTCCGATGAAACTAAGTGTTCAAAGTTTTGAAAGAGATTTTAGAAACGACAAGAAACATAAAGATAAAGTTGAAGATTTTTCTCAAACAATAATTCAACAAATCGATACAATGAGTTCAATTGCCTCAGCTTTTTCAAATTTTGCAGAGATGCCCACTCAACAAGGAGAAAAATTAAATATCGTTAAAGCCGTTAGGCTTTCATTAGAAATTTTTAAAGAAAAAGACATTGTTTTTAAATCCAATGAAGACAAAATAATTATAAATATAGATAGGCCTCAAATTGTAAGGATAATGACTAATTTGATAAAAAATGCTATCCAGGCATGTGAAAATATTAAATCACCAGTAATTAAAGTTTCTATTAAAAAAATGTCAAAAACCGTTAGTATTTCAGTTAAAGATAACGGAAACGGAATACCATTAAATATTAGAAAAAATATTTTTGAACCCAACTTCACGACAAAATCTGGAGGTATGGGACTTGGATTAGGAATGGTAAAAAATCTTGTTAATTCCTATGAGGGAAAAATAGATTTTGAATCAAAAGTTAATAAGGGGACTACATTTAAAATTACTTTTCCAACATTGGATTAGCAAAACTGATCGTAAGCTTGCTTAAGATTTTCGCTTATAATTTCAGCAGATCTCCCTTCAATATGATGTCTTTCTAACATATGGACAAGATCACCATCTTTAAAAATTGCAATACATGGCGATGAAGGAGGGAAAGGAATCATTAATTTTCTTGCGGCATCAGTTGCCTCTTTATCAACTCCAGCAAAAACAGTAAATAATTTACCCGGTTTTTTTTCGTTAATTAATGAAGATTTAACTCCCGGTCTAGCATTGGCAGCAGCACAACCACAGACAGAGTTTACTATTAGAACAGCAGTTTCGCTGTTGGGAACTTGACTATTAACTTCATCAGAACTTGTAAGCTCAACAAATCCTGCAGAGGTTAAATCATCTCTCATCGGTTTTACTAATTCAGCTGGATACATATTTTATAATTTTATTGTAGCAAAGATAATAAAGAATGATTTAAATGTGTGTATTAAATTCGGATGACATTTGTAAATTTGAATAAATTTTTGAAAATGAATAAATTATTATTCGCTTTAATTGGATATTATTTTTTAAGATTTCCTGGGGCTGTTTTGGGATATCTTATAGGCTCTTTTTTCAAGTCAGGAGTTAATAAAATTTCAAATAAAGAATTTGAACTTAATCTACTAGCTCTGGCTTCATTAGTAATTAAGGCCGACGGAAAAGTGACACAAAACGAATTAGATTTTGTAAGAAGATATTTTGTTTCTGCTTATGGCAAAATGAGAGCTAATGAAGTTTTTAAAATATTCAATCAGAATATAAAAAACAAAGGGATTTCGCTTAATAAAATTTCAACTTTATTTAACACAGCTTTAAATTATGAAAGCAGACTTCAAGTAATTCATTTTTTATTTGGAATCGCTAAGGCAGATGGGAACATAAGCAAATTAGAAATAGAAAAACTATTGGAGTTTTCTAATTTATTCAAGTTATCATATGCAGATTTTTTGAGTATAAAAGCCATGTTTATTGAAGAAACAGACAATGCTTATAAAATTTTGGAGTTAGAAAAATCTGCGACTAATGATCAGATTAAAAAATCCTATAGAGATTTAGCAAAGAAACATCATCCTGATAAAGTTCAGCATCTTGGAGACGCATATGTGAAGGCCGCTCAAGATAAATTTCAAAAAATTCAAAAAGCTTATCAAAATATAAAAGTTGAAAGAGGTTTTTAATTATATTTAAAAAATGTATGATTTAATCTTTTATTTAGAACTTGGTCTTTTTCATGTCCTTGATTGGTCTGCAATTGATCATTTACTTTTTCTTTGTGCACTTACAATAGTTTACACTTTTAAAGATTTTAAAACAGTTTTTTGGATTGTAACCTTTTTTACCCTTGGACATACTTTATCATTGTTATTGTCATCTTTTAACATAGTTAAACCTCCGTCCCAACTTATTGAATTTTTAATTCCTACAACAATAATTTTAACATCTTTATATAATATTATAAATTATAAAAAGAATCAGAATAGTTTTTTTGAATATATGTTTTCAATCTTTTTTGGATTAATACATGGATTCGGTTTCGGAAATTATTTTGAGATGCTAACGGACTCCTTGGACACAAAATTAATCCCTCTTTTAGGGTTTGCTGCTGGAGTTGAAATATCGCAATTGATTATAGTTTTAGTAATATTAATTATTAATACTATTTTAAATAAAATCAAGTTAATTCCGCTAGGCAAATATGTTAAAACGGTATCAATTGTTATAATACTATTATCGTTAAATTTGATTTATCAAATGATTTAATATGGATCTAATCAAACAAAAAAAGTATGATGTTGCTTATTTAAAAATGGCGCAAGAATGGGCTAAATTATCCTATTGTAAAAGAAAGCAAGTAGGAGCTTTGATTGTAAAAGACAGAATGATAATTTCAGATGGTTACAATGGTACTCCAACTGGATTTGAGAATACATGCGAAGACGACGAAAACTGCACTAAATGGTATGTTCTTCATGCAGAAGCAAATGCGATTATGAAAGTCGCCGCCTCAACTCAATCAAGTAAAGATGCTACTTTATACGTTACCTTGTCTCCATGTAGAGATTGTAGTAAACTAATCTTTCAATCGGGAATAATAAGGGTTGTTTATAACATTGAATATAAAGACAAATCCGGAATAAATTTTTTAAAAAAAGCTGGTATAGAAGTTATTCATATTCCAGAAATTTAATCCTGTTTATTTTTTATTTTTTTTGAAATAAATAAAATAACCAAAAGAAGAATTGTACAGGCGCAAGCTAATAAACCAGTTAATCCAATTTTACTGTCGTTAGAAAAAATATTTTCAAAATCTATTTTTGTTAGATTAAAAATAAAAAGTAAAACTGCTATTGCTATAAAGAAATAAATTTTTTTCATACTAAAATAGGCCTTGAATATTACTTGCAAACAATTTGACTGCAATCGCCATCAAAATTACACCAAAAATTTTTCTTATAACACCAATACCTGATTTTCCAAAAATTCTTTCAATTTTATCGGAGAATTTCAAAACTAAATAAACAAATAAAACATTAACTACAATAGCTATAATAATATTTATTAGCTCAAATTCTGCTCTTAAAGACAGTAATGTTGTTAAAGTTCCAGCACCTGCAATTAATGGAAAAGCAATTGGGACTATTGAGGCAGTTTCAGGCGTTTCGTCTTTATAAATAGAGACGCCAAGTACCATTTCTAATGATATAAAAAAGATTACAAATGCTCCAGCTACAGCGAAAGAATTGACATCAATTCCTATTATATTTAAAATTTCTTCTCCAATAAATAAAAAAGCGATCATTATTATCACAGAAACAATTGAGGCTTTTTCAGATTGAATATGTCCAACTTTTTTTCTTAGTTCAATGATTATAGGAACACTACCGATAATATCAATTACAGCAAAAAGAATCATCCCAACTGTAAATATTTCTTTCGGATTAATCATAATTTTTTTTTTGTAAATATAATTCATATTCAAAATATTTGATTAACTATTTTATTAATTTCATAAAATGTTTAGGATTGGAAAAACTTTAGTTTCTGAAGAAATAATTGAAAATAATTTTCATTGTAATATTTCAAAGTGTAAAGGAGCCTGCTGTGTTGAAGGAACAGCTGGCGCACCATTAGAAAAAAACGAAGCTCAATTGTTAAATGAAAATTTTGATAAAATCTCAAAATATTTATCATCAAGAGCAAAAAAAACTATTATTTCTAATGGTAAGTACGTAACTCTAAGTGACGGAAAATTAGAAACTCCTTTAATAGATTCAAAGGCATGTGCTTATGTACATTATGAAGACAACGGCTCATTGGCTTGTGGTATTGAAAAAGCATATCTTAACAAAGAAATAAGTTTTAATAAGCCAATTTCATGTCATTTATATCCCGTTAGAGTTAAAGAATATTCTGAATTTACAGCTGTAAATTATCACAATTGGTTTATTTGCTCTGACGCTTGTAGTTTAGGAAATGAATTAAAAAAGCCAGTTTACGAATTTGTAAAAGAAGCATTGATAAAAAAATTTGGAAATGAGTGGTTTTTAGAGCTTGAAAAAATAGCCAAAAATCAAATTAAATAGTGTACTGTATTAGAATACAACAACTAATTTATTATAACTAATTAATAATCAAACAATTGCACTTAAAGGTTTTAAAAAATAAAAAAACAGAGCATTTTCAAATTGTTAAGAACTAAGCTGGTTTGTGAATAAGTACTGCTTTTATTTTTGGAAACATTTTAGAATCTTTGTCTTAATCAACAAGCGGAAATTTTTATTATTTTTTAAATTATAATTAATTAACATGTCTCTTGTTGAATTGTTCTCACAAAAAAAACAGTAATATTCAATTTAATTATTGAAAACTTATTCTGTGTTTTGACGTGATTTAACGAAAGTTAAAACAGTAGAAGTAGTAGTTGAATAATTATTAAATAAGACTTTAAATAATTAAAGTTAGAGGCAGATAACTCTCTTTTTTATTTAGTAAATATTTAAAAAAAATTAACAAAAATTTTGTTGAAAATTTTGTTAAGAACTTGTAAAGTCACTGTTTTAAAATGATGAAATAAATTAGATATTTTTATATATCACAAGAATTATAAATTTTGAACCAAATGAAGATAGATCAAATAATTAAGAGAGATTTCAACACAAAAGCTTTTCATTTAGAAAAAGTTACAGAGGCAATTCACAAAGCAATGGTTGCTGTTGAAGTTGGTACTTATGAGAATGCACAAGACATTGCATTGTCAGTTTACAAAACATTATTAGATCGTAAAAACGAGCATAAAGAATACATACCAACAATTGAAGAGGTTCAGGATATTGTTGAAACTCATCTTATGGAAAGCAAGTTTCCAGAAGTAGCAAAAGCATACATTTTATATCGTAATAAAAGAAGTCAAAAAAGAGAATCTGATATTTTCGAAAAACGAATCAACTTAAAACCTTACGAATATCCACATCTTTATGAATATGTACCAGCCATAAGACACTCTTATTGGATTCATTCAGAATTTAATTTTACAAGTGACATTCAAGATTTTAAGTCTCGTTTAACTGAGTCAGAAAGAAGTGCAATTAAAAATACAATGTTGGCAATTTCTCAAATTGAAGTCGCTGTTAAATCTTTTTGGGGAGATCTTTATCATAGAATTCCAAAACCTGAGATTGGTTCAGTCGGATCAACGTTTGCAGAAAGTGAAGTTCGTCATGCGGATGCCTATTCTCACTTACTAGAAATACTAGGATTGAACTCTGAGTTCAAAGAGCTTAAAAAGAAACCAAGTATTATGAAAAGGGTACGCTATTTAGAAACAGCACTTAAAAATTCAAAAAGTGATGATGATAAAGAATATGCTGAATCTATTCTTTTATTTTCATTATTTATTGAACATGTTTCTTTGTTTTCGCAATTTTTAATCATCATGGCTTTTAATAAACATAAAAACATGTTGAAAGGTATTTCCAATGTTGTTGAGGCAACCTCAAAAGAAGAACAGATTCACGGTGATTTTGGTATTGATTTAATTAAAATCCTTCAGAAAGAACACCCAGAATGGTTCACCCCAGAATATCATGAAGATATTCAAAACCTGTGCAAAGAAGCATTTGAAGCAGAGCAAGATGTTGTGGATTGGATTTTTGAAGATGGAGAGCTTGACTTTTTACCAAAAGATGTGATTAATGAGTTTTTAAAAAATAGATTTAATAATTCTTTAGAAAGTATTGGAATTGATAAAGTATTTGAGGTCGATCAAAATTTAGTTTCACAAACTGAATGGTTCGATGATGAGATTATTGGGACTAAACATGGTGATTTTTTTGTAAAAAGATCTATCAACTATAGTAAGAGAAGCCAAAGTATAACGAATGACGACTTATTTTAGAAAATGCAAACAAACATAACAGCCGAAGAAAAACAAACAAAATCATCACAAGATTCAACTCAAGCTAGAGAAAACTCAAATAAAAGAATGGGTTTGAGTTCCGAAAAACCGTTTGAGTGGCTAAATGAAAATAGTAGAAAATTTTTAGCTGCTGGTTATCTAGGAGAGGGATTGTGTGCAGAAGAACGTATTGCTGATATTGCTAAAAGAGCTGAAGAAATACTTCAAATGCCCGGCTATGCAAACAAATTTTATCATTACATGTCAGAAGGATATTATTCGTTGGCATCTCCTGTTTGGTCAAACTTTGGAAAAGAGCGTGGTTTACCAATCAGCTGTTTTGGCTCTCATGTAGATGATGACATAGGTAACATCTTATACTCCCAATCTGAAGTGGGCATGATGTCAAAATTAGGTGGAGGAACTTCGGGTTATTTTGGTAAAATTAGACCACGTGGAGCTGCTATAAAAAATAATGGTGAAGCCTCAGGAGCGGTTCATATTATGAGATTGTTTGAATCTATGGTAGACGTTGTAAGTCAAGGTTCGGTAAGACGAGGACGTTTTTCTCCTTATTTACCAATTGATCATGCTGATATTATGGAATTCCTAGAAATAGGCTCAGAAGGTAATCCTATCCAAGAGTTAACTCATGGAGTCACTGTAACTAATGACTGGATGCAAGAGATGATTGATGGCGATGTTGACAAAAGAACAGTATGGGCTAAAGTTTTACAAAGTCGTGGAGAAATGGGTTACCCTTACATCTTCTTTACAGATAATGCAAATAACGGCGCTGCTGACGTATACAAAGATAAAGAGTTGCCAATCTATGCAAGTAATTTGTGTACGGAAATAATGTTGCCTTCTAATCATAATTGGTCTTTTGTTTGTGTTTTGTCAAGCATTAACTTATTACATTATGATAAGTGGAAGGATACAGATGCCGTTCAAACGATGGTTTATTTTTTAGATGCGGTAATCACTGAGTTTTTAGAAAAATTAGAGTCCTATAAGAACTCACCAGATAGAGAAGATCAACAGACATTTCTATTTATGGAGAGAGCATATAATTTTGCAAAAGAAAATAGAGCATTAGGAATGGGAACTTTAGGATGGCACTCTTTACTGCAATCTAAAATGCTGCCATTTGATAGTCAAGAGGCCTACGATTTAAACAGTGAAGTTTTTAGAACTTTAAAAGAACTTTCTTATAAAGCGTCTGAACATTTGGCACAAAAATTTGGAGAACCAGAACTGCTAAAAGGATATGGTAGAAGAAATGCGACTTTGAATGCTATAGCACCAACTACATCGTCTGCTTTTATACTGGGGCAAGTATCTCAAGGCATAGAACCAATATGGTCTAATATTTATGTCAAAGACATTGCGAAAATAAAAACAACTGTTAAAAATCCTTTTTTGATAAAGCTTTTACAAGAAAAAGGAATGGACACACCAGACGTTTGGAGAGATATAAGAGACAGAGACGGTTCTGTTCAACATCTTGATTTCTTGTCTGATATAGAAAAAGATACATTCAAAACTTACTCAGAAATTGACCAGTTAGTGATTATTTATCAAGCAGCCAATAGGCAAAATCACCTGGACCAAGGTCAGTCGCTTAATATCATTATACATCCTGACACACCTACCAAGGAGATTAATAAGATTCATATTACTGCATGGAAACTGGGCTTAAAATCTCTTTATTACCAGCACAGTATGAACGCAGCACAAAAATTCAAGCAAAAGAAAGA
>PADT01000071.1 GCA_002700465.1 Flavobacteriaceae bacterium
CATAAATCTTCTATAAGCCTTTTAAATTTATCTCCTCTTTCTTGGTAATTGATAAACATATCAAGACTCGAGCAGGCAGGTGAAAGCATTACATAATCTCCTTCTTTTGAATGTTTTTTTGCTTCCGTCACAGCCTCCTCCAGATCATTTACAAGAAGACATTCCGTATACTGTCTCATAGATTCAAACAATATCTCCTTATCTTTTCCATAAATTAAAACTCTACTAACGCTGCTTACACTTTTAAGACTTGTTAAGTTTGTATCTTGTTCCTTTAAATCTCCTCCGCATATTAGAGAGATACTTTCTTGATCTTTTTTTAATTCGTTAACAGCTTGGATGGCTTTTAGCATCGCATCTAAATTTGTAGCTTTTGAGTCGTTGATGAAATTGATACCAATAGAGTTTTCTATAATCTCAAATCTGTGAGGCGGCTTTCTGAAATTCATAAAGGCCCTTTCTAGGGTTTTAGCAAGATTAAGTTCGTCAAATGAAGAGTTATCAAAATTCTCGTAATAACATTTTAATACAGCCAAACTAGCTCTTAAATTTTCTATGTCATGCATTGGCCAGTCTTTAAAAGTTGGTAGCTCCAATACAACTTGTGGTATATCCATATCCTTGTAATTTAAAGGGTTGCTTAAACGGCCATCTGTATCATCGTAAGATATGTTAAACAAAGCATATTTCAGTACTAAAAATTTAATGTTTTTATAGTCTTGGTAACTTAAATATCTATCCATATGGTCTTGTTCAATATTGAGCAATAACCCTATATCGAACTCTATTTCATTTAAAAGCTCTAACTGAAAGCTCGAGACCTCTATAATTGATATATCTATGTCATCTTTTATGTGTGGCAGAACAGGCTTACCAATATTTCCCAGAACTGAGATTTTTAAGCTTGGGAACACTGACTTGAACAATGTCTCAAGAAGTAAACAAGTTGATGTCTTTCCATTAGTGCCGGTTACTAAGACCTTAACGCCCTCTTGAATGGTTAGGTATTCTTCTATATCAGAGGAAACCTGTATGTTGTGTTTTTTAGCATGGGAAAAGATTTCATGCTTACTAGAAACTCCCGGACTGGAGTAAATTCTAGATATATTTTGAAACAACTCATCATTAATATCTGGATTTAGATGAACCTTTAATTCAATATCTTTTATTTCTTCTAAAGAAGGATTTTCTTCCCACTCTTCTATTAGGTAGATTTCTGTATGAGAAGCTGCAAGATAATTTATTATAGACTTTCCTGTTACACCAAAACCAATAACTAAAGGTATCTTCTCTTGCACAGGTATTATCTAAGTCTTAATAACGCCAACCCAAGTAAGACAAGCATAAAAGTAATAATCCAAAACCTCACTATTACCCTTGGTTCTGGCCAGCCCTTAAGCTCATAATGGTGATGTAATGGAGCCATATTAAAGACTCTTTTTCCGGTTAATCTGAAAGAAATTACTTGAACTATCACAGACAGGGCTTCAATTACAAAAAGTCCTCCCATAACCAATAAAACATACTCATGCCTAATTATGACAGTTACGATGCCTAACGATGCTCCAAGTGATAAGGAACCAACATCTCCCATAAAAACTTGTGCAGGATAAGTATTGAACCATAAAAAACCTATTCCAGAACCAACTAGAGCTCCACAAAAAACTATCATCTCCCCTGTACCAGGTAAGTAAGGTATGTTTAAAAATTCTGAATAAATGGTATTTCCAGCCAAATAACCTATGATTCCCAAACCTGCTGCCACCATTACACAAGGTAAAATTGCCAGTCCGTCTAAGCCATCAGTTAAATTTACTGCATTGCTAGTCCCTATTACCACCAAGTAAGATAATAAAATAAAACCCAAACCAAGAGGGATAGAGATATCTTTGAAGAACGGAACAATCAAACTTGTTTCTGAAATATTTTCCTGACTGAAATATAAATAACTGCATGCCAGAAGTGCTATGACTGACTGCCATAAGATTTTATTTCCGGCAGATAGTCCATCAGTTGATTTGTATTTAATCTTTAAACGGTCATCAACCCATCCAAGAACTCCAAAGGACATTGCTGTAAGAAATGCAACCCAAAGGTATCTGTTTTCCCAGTCTCCCCAGAGTATTACACTCAAGAATATAGAACTTAGTATTAATGTTCCTCCCATGGTAGGTGTCCCTTGTTTTGAAAGATGAGTTTCAGGACCTTCACTTCTTACAACTTGTTGGATTTGTATATCTTTCATCTTATTGATGAATTTAGGACCTAGGATTAAAGAAAAAAGTAATGAAGTGAGTGTGGCTAAAATAGCTCTAGTTGATAAGAATTCAACAACTCGGAATGGTCCAAAAAATTCTGACAGATATTCGAATAAAGGTAATAACATTATTTTTTTAATTTATCGGCAATTAAATCCATTCTTGTAGATCTTGACCCTTTCACTAATAGTACAGTCTTATTGTCAATTATAGAAACTAAGTAATCATAAAGTTGGTCTTGATCATTAAAAATTTCTAATTTTTCGTTGGTATCAAAATCACATTCTGACCAAGACTTTCCTATACATAAGACTTTATCAACTCTCTTACTTGCATAGTCGTACATTTCTTTATGAATTAATTTGGAGTCTGATCCTAATTCTTTCATTTCCCCAAGTACGCATAACTTTTTCTTATCTAATTTGTCTAAAGAATCAAGAGCATTTTTTAAAGAGGCAGGGTTTGAGTTGTAAGTATCATCAATCATAATTGAGCCTTTTAAGGACTCTTTAACTGACAGTCTTCTCTCAGGCAGGTCTGTTAGTATCAGCCTGTGTTTGATTTCATTTATTTGAATACCACAATGAAGACTTATTGCTGTAGCCAAAGCAGCATTTAAAGAATTATTTAATCCTATGCCATTAATTGACATATCTTCTCTTTGATTTTCAAAATATAAATCAAAATGAGTTAAATTATTCTCTATATCAATTTCTACATTAGCCACCCTAAAATCAGCATTTTGATCGATACCAAAACTAGATATCTCTTTTGCATTAGTTGTATTAGACCAAAAATCAAAAAATTCAGAGTCTCTGGGTAGAATAGCCACTCCAGAATCGGAATAAAAATTTAATATATTGCCCTTTTCTTTAGCTATAGATTCAGTATTGCGAAGTCCTTCTAAGTGACCCATAGAGACATTGGTAATGGCTGCTATATCTGGTTTTACTTGAGCATTTAATATCTCTATCTCTCCTGGTTCACTTGTTCCCATTTCTAAAACTGAATATTTATATTTATCCTCTAGTGAGAGCATTGAGTAAGGTACACCAATCTGATTATTTTTATTCCCTAGAGTCTTATGACAAAGATTTGTGCCATTTAATAAGTTAGCAACTATTTGCTTAGTAGTTGTTTTGCCATTGGTGCCTGTAATTCCAATCACCTTTCCTTTAAATTGATTTCGATTGAACTCAGCAATGTTTTTCATAAACTCAAGTGTGTCAGAAACAATAATATGAGGAATATCTACTTCAATGGGTCTGCTAACAATCGCTGTTGAAGCACCTTTTAGAGCAGCTTCAGAAATGAATTCATGACCATCAAAATTCTCGCCCTTAAGTGCGATATAGGCTTCATTGGGATTAATGGTTCTGGTATCAATACTAAAGCTATCTACATTAATTGATGATCCTGATAATTTCCCATTAGAAATTTCTGCTAGTTGCTTTAGATTTTTCATTTATGCAAACCTACACAGATTGAATAATATTTTTGTCATTAAATTCATAAAAAGAACCATCAATTTCTTGATATGATTCATGCCCCTTTCCGGCAACTAATAAAATACCTTTTTGCGTCTTATTTCTTATTGATGAAATAGTATTTTGTATAGCTTTTTTTCTATCCTCTTCAACTATAACTTTTTTCTTTTTGGATATACCGTTAAGAATATCGCTTATTATTTTACTCTTATCTTCAGTCCTAGGATTATCACTTGTGATAACTATATGATCAGAATATTTTTCGGCGATACTTCCCATTATCGGTCTCTTTTCTTTATCCCTATTGCCACCACATCCAAATAGACACCACATGGGCTCGTTGTGAAAATTTCTAATCTCTTTCAAAGCACACTCTAATGCTTCCGGTGTATGGGCATAATCCACATAAATTGTAAGATCATCTTTAATAATCTTTTCAAGTCTTCCTCTAGGTAATTTTATTTCTTTACTGATTGCTGAAATGGATTCAGGGTTAACCCCTTCTAGAATTAAAGCTGCAATTGAACAAATTACATTTGAAGCTAAATATCTTGAAATAGTTTGTAATTCAAAATTTAAGTGACTATCTAATGCCTTTAAATTTACCTTTAAGCCTAAAGGGCTTTTTTCAAAAGCAGCCTGAAAGTCAGCTGATTCTTCTATAGAAACACTATAACAATCATAGTTTTCTCTAACTAAGTCAGAATATAGCTTTTTACCAAAGGGGCTGTCGATACATACGATGCTTGTTTTTGGTTCTAGATTAAAAAATAACTTTCGTTTTGCAGAGGTATAGTTTTCTAAATTACCATGATAGTCAAGATGGTCATGAGAGAAGCTAGTCAAAACTGCATAGTCTATGCTTAATCCTTTTAATCTATCTTGATCTAGGCCATGAGAAGAAGCTTCCATTGCTAAAAATTTAGCATTATGATTTAAAGCTTCTACAATGTTTTCATTGATTGAAATAGAATTTGGTGTTGTCAGATTGGCTTGTTCTAACGAATAACCATCTTTAGAAAAATTAATAGTACTCATATAGGCACATTTATTTCCCAATAAGTTACTCATACTAGAAAAAGTTTCAACAGATGTAGTCTTTCCATTTGTGCCCGTAACACAAAAAGTTTTTATCTTAGAACTTGGATTTTTGTAAAATCTTGAAGCGAAAGTACCAATATTTTTTTTGAGTTGATCAAAATATATAACATTTGGAATATCTTTATGGGGAGTGTCAGAAACAACTAATGCCGCGCCTTTATCTAGTGCAGATCTAATAAACATATTTCCGTCCATATTATTACCCTTGAAAGCAAAGAATATTCCACCCTTTTGAACATCCCTACTATCAAGATGTATGCTACCAATCTCAATATCCTTGAAATTCTTTAGGTCTTTTAATTCTTCAAGAAATTCGATTGATTTCATCTATATCTTTAAGTCTTTTGATAAAAAGATTTGTTGCATAATATTTGAGAATACTGGAGCTGAGACCTTACCGCCAGAATAATCCTCACCTGATAGACCATGTAAAACTACAACCGCTAGAAATTCAGGATCCTTAGATGGAACAAATCCTGCAAAAGTTCCAGTATAAGTAGTTTCTTCTGCTAAGGTTTCTTTTGCTGTACCTGTTTTACCGGCAACAATCATATTTTTAATTCTAGCTTTAGATGCAGTACCGCCTTCTGAATTTACTGTTTCTACTAACATATCCAAAATTATTTGATTAGTTTCTTCAGAGATGACCCTTTCTTTCATAGGTTTATCAAAGCTATGCTCTGTAAATAGCTTTAACTCAATGAAATTGCCGTCATTAGCAAATACTGAATAGGCTTGAGCAATCTGAATAGCAGATAATGTCATACCATAACCGTAACAAGAGCTTACCTTGTCTCTAGACGTGAATTGAGAGGCATGAGGGAGAAAGCCTTCACGGGCTGGAATCATAATAGATGTTGGGTATCTTCCAATTCCAAATTTTCTATAATAATTCGTAAGATGCTCTATTTTTTGTTTCTCACATAATTTGACCATCCCTACATTACTAGAAAAAGAAATTATTTCAGAAAGGTTTAGGAGTCCGTAATCTCTAAAATCACTAGTCCTAAAACCTTCAAACTCTATCCATCCGGGAGATGTATTAATTTTTGAAGATAAAGAATGCTTGTTTGATTCCACAATTGCAGACATAGCTAAGGGTTTAAGAACTGAACCAGGCTCAAATACGTCAATAGTTGCTCGATTTCTTAACCTAGACATATCTGTTAAATTTTTTCTTCTTGAGGGATCAAAAGAAGGAGAATTAACTAAAGCTAAGATTTCTCCTGATTGTGGTTCTATAACTACTACTGAGCCAGCCTGGGCATTGTACTTTTTAATAGCTTTCTCTAATTCATGATAAGCAATAGACTGGACATTTATATCTATAGTTAACTTAATATCTTTACCAGCTATAGCCTTAATTCTTTTTCCTTCAAGTTTTGTATTCCTCGCACCCTTAATACCTTCGAAGCTTCCCTCCTCTCCAAGAAGTTCATTTTGAAAAATTAATTCAACGCCCTGAATGCCTTTTCTATCCGTATCAGTAAGACCAACTACGTGAGAAATGATATCTCTTTCAGGATAGCTCCGTCTTAAATTTTCACGGAAGTAGAGACCTGGTATCTTCATACGCTTAAGATTTTCTTTTGTTTCTAAATTTACATTTCTACTTATCTCTTTGTACCCAGATAATCGACCTTCAAGACTTTTACTTAAAGTAATGGGATTCTTTTTTAATATATTAGACAGAGTAAGGATGGTCTGTTTATCGTAAATAAATTTTTCTAGGTCAAGACCTACACTGTATCCTTTGATATCTAGAGCCAGAATATTATCATTTCTATCTAATATCTTACCTCTTGGTGCCAAGAGCGAATATTGTGAATCTAGTCTGTTGAAAACTTGATCATCTAAAAAAACATCTTGATATATCTGAAGATAAACTAACCTGCCCAAAAGAGCACAAAAACCTATTAGTAAGATTAATTGGACAAAAACTATTCTTCCTGAAGAATAGAGAATCCGAGAAGACATGCTCTACAAATTAATCAAGCTGAGTTCGAACAAAGGAAGGTATATCAAGATATTCATCTTCATTTGTATCTTTTTTTACAGCCTTCTCAATNGNAGGAGGNTTTTCTAACANCTGTTTTGCNGCATCACTTANAGGCAANGGTTGTCTCTCATTCACAACNCTCACATTTTGNGGTTTNTTTGANGCAGTTTGAACTGAAGAATTTAGTCCTGTAGCAATNACAGTAACAGTNANATCATTAGTTGCNGATTCATCAAGTACTGTTCCTGTAACTATAATAGCCTCTGGAGANGCAAAATCGTTTATGCAATCTCCTACAGCTTTAATTTCTCCTAAAGATAACTCAGGTCCGGCAGTAATATTTACCAAAACTCCCTTAGCATCTTTAAGACTAATGTCTTCAAGTAATTTACTTGCAACTGCTTGTTCAGCAGCAATCCTTGCTCTATCCGGTCCATTAGCCGTCCCTGTCCCCATCATAGCTGTGCCCTTCTCTGACATAACAGTTTTAACATCGGCAAAGTCTACGTTAATTAAACCTGGTCTAATGATAATATCGGATATCCCCCTTACCGCACCACCCAGTACATCATTAGCTTGCTTGAAAGCTTCAAGCATACTGCAATCTTCTCCAAGTACTTCTAAAAGTTTCTGATTTGGAATTGTTATAAGAGAATCCACCTCATCAACTAACTCCTTAATGCCCTCCTGAGCTATCTTCATTCTCTTAGCTCCTTCAAGTTCAAAAGGCTTTGTAACAACAGCTACAGTAAGTATGCCTAGTTCTTTTGCAACTTGGGCTACTATCGGAGCTGCACCAGTACCTGTACCGCCACCCATACCAGCTGTGACAAAAACCATATCAGTTCCTTTTAACATTTCTCTCAATTTGTCTCTATCTTCAAGAGCGGCCTCCCTACCTATGGCTGGATTTGCACCTGCACCAAGACCATCAGTAATTTCCATTCCCAAGATTAGTTTTGTGCTTGCATCATTTTTCTCTAATGCCTGTCTATCTGTATTTACAGATATGAATTCTGCCCCTTCAATACCTGATTCAACCATATGTTGAACGGCATTTCCTCCACCGCCTCCAACACCTATAACTTTGATTGAAGCATTCTCTTTAACTTCTTCTACTATTTCCCATTCACTCATAATTAACCTCTCTTTTAATTAACTATTAAAGATTTCCACCGAACCATCTAGAAATTCTATTTATTATATTTTTATCTCTGTGAATATAATTTAAATGATCTTCTTGTAACTGCTTTTGTCCATACAGAAGAAGTCCAACTGATGTAGCATAAATTGGATTATTTATAATCTCGGAGAAACCTTCGACTGAATGAGGAGATCCCATTCTTACCGGAGAATGAAATATTTCCTCTGCCAATTCAGTTGCACCTTCAATTTTTGAAGCACCGCCAGTTAAAACAATACCGGCAGGAATAAGTTCATCGAAACCACTAAGACTCAGTTTCTGTTGAGCCATGCTAAAAATTTCTACGTATCTTCTTTCCAAAACATCTGCCAGAGCTTGTCTAGAGAGCTCCCTTTCGGGCCTTCCTCCCATACCAGGCACCATCATAATTTCTTCAGGTCTTGTCATAGAACTGACAGCACAACCATATCTTTGTTTTATTGTTTCAGCCTGAGTTGGAGGTGTCCTTAAAGCTTGTGCTATATCATTTGTAACATGATCACCTGCAATTGGAATGACGTCTGTAAAACAAATTGATCCATCTACAAAAACTGCAATATCAGTGGTACCACCCCCAATGTCTATAAGACAAACCCCTAAATTCCTCTCGTCCTCTGTAAGAACAGAATAACTAGATGCAAGCTGCTCTAGTACAAATGCCTCCACATCCAATCCAGATGCACTTATGCATTTGTGGATATTTTGAGAAGAATTTTCACTACATGTAACCAGATGGACTTTAGCCTCTAATCTTGAACCGGCCATACCTAAAGGTTCTTTTATACCGTCTTGTTTATCGATTATATAATCTCTTGGTAGAACATGAAGTAATCTTTGGTCAGCGGGGATAGCCATTGCTTGAGCAGTCTCAATCACTCTATCCACATCAGTAAACTTAACTTCCCCATCTCTAATAGGTACAACCCCCTCTGAATTCAAACCCCTTATATGACTTCCAGATATACCTACATAACAGGAACCTATATGGCATCCGGCCATAGCTTCAGCCTCTTCTATAGACTTCTTAATAGCATTAGTTGTTGATTCAATATCAACAACAACTCCGTTCTTTAAACCTTTTGATGCATGTGTTCCAAGACCTATTATTTCTAACTGTGACCCTCTAGCTTCTGCAACTACAGCAACAACCTTAGAAGTTCCTATATCAACACCTACAAGCATTTCATTTCGACTAACATTACTCATATTGTTTTCTCCATATTAAAGTGACTAACAGCAATGGCATTTTTATACCTCAAATCTATATATCTGATATGATCTTTATTTCCTGAGTTCAGCTCGAACAATATAAATTCCTCGAGACGCTCGAGCTGAACCCGGAAATCCTCTTTATTAAATCTATACATCACACTTTCATTATCAACCGCCTCAATAAAACCTGAACCTCTATGCTCAATACTAATGAGAGAATTTCCTTTGAGATTTAATATATTTTGTAGTAAAAAAGTACTATCAAGGAGTGTGAGATATTCAT
>PADT01000059.1 GCA_002700465.1 Flavobacteriaceae bacterium
TCAATGCTTATCCGTCAACTTTGTTTTTTGATTCTCAAATGAATTATATTAGTCCGGTAAAGGGATACCTAAATCCCAAGCAAATTGAAATTTATTTACATCTGTTCAAAGATGATAACTATAAAAACATTAAATCTCAAGAAGATTTTGATAGGTTTGTTAAAACTTTTAAAAGTAGAATTAAAGTTTAATTTATTTTTTATTAGCTTTTTCAATATATATGTCTAAAGCCTTGGACATGGAAGGAACTTTTGGAGTAGGCGCTAAAATATCTATTCTTAGTCCAGCTTTTTCAGCTGCTTTTACCGTCGTTTTACCAAAAACAGCTATTCTAGTATCATTTTGTTTAAAGTCGGGAAAGTTTGAAAGCAAAGATTCTATTCCAGAGGGACTGAAAAAAACTAAAATATTGTAATAAACATCTTTTAAGCTAGATAAATCGCTGATCTTTGTTCTATAAAATGTTCCTTGGGTCCATCTAACTCCAAGTTCATCAAGTTTTTTAGGAATAGCAGGTGATAATACATCAGCACTTGGAATTAAATAACTCTCTTCATTGTATTTTTCTATTTGAACTGAAAGATCTTCAAAAGTTCTTCCTCCAACATATATTTTTCTTTTTCTGTAAACAACATACTTTTGAAGGTAAAATGCAACAGCTTCAGATAAGCAAAAGTACTTAAGAGCATTTGGGATTGGAAATCTCATCTCCTCAGCGACTCTAAAAAAATGATCAATGGCGTTTCTACTAGTTAAAATAATAGCAGAAAATTTTGATAAATCAATTTTTTGATGTCTGACTTCTCTTGCCGTCATTCCTTCAACATGAATAAAAGGAATAAAATCTATTTTAACTTTTCTTTTTTTCTTTAAAGTTATGTAGGGTGAATTTTCAATAGTTGGAGCAGGTTGAGAAACTAAAATTGATTTAACTTTCATAAATACTATTTTTATTTAATTAAATAAATAACACCGATTGTAGGTGCGATTTCGAACGTGCAAATGTACAAAATAAAATATACTAGTGCTTTTACACCATTGATTAAATATTTATTTAAAATAAATTTTAAATAAAAAACATTATAAACCACAAACAAAGTAAGCGAAATAGTGTAGAGATTTTTTGTAGATAAATCGCCAAAAATTATTATTAGTAGATAGAAATATAAATGGACAGCAAACAAATTTTTAATTCCAATTCTATATCTGTTTATTTCATTTAATTTTCTTTTGAACTTAAAAATCAAGGAAATTGTATTTTCACAAATAAATTTTAATAATATTAAAACGCTTAACCCAATAGAAAGCTTAAAAAAAAACTCTTTTTGATCAGTTAAATAATTGTCTTTGAATAACATAAATAAGAATAAAGCTGTGATTAATATTCTTAAAATAAACATTATTACATTGTTTGGAGTAAATAGTGATATAGTTTCTCCAGATTTGTAATGAAAGTAACGATGAATATTCCAAAATGAAAATAAATATTGGAATCTATTTCCAATATATAATCTTGAAAATAAAATTAGAATTGTTCCTAGAATTATAATTGCTTTAACCCAATTTTGAATTGGATAATCTATAATTTCTAGTTCATTCATTATTCAAAATTAATAATATTTTAATCCTTATTTAAATTTACTTCTTAAATCTGTATTTTTGTAAAAAACAAAATGTTTAAAGCTCTTGTAATTGTACCGACATATAATGAAGCTGATAATATTATTAATATTATTAAGAGTGTTTTGTCACTTTCTATAAACTTTAATATTTTAATTGTTGATGACAATTCTCCAGACAAGACAGGTTCTCTTGTAAAATCATTTGCTTTAAAAAATTCAGAACGAGTATTTTTGCTTTCTAGAGATAATAAAGATGGATTAGGAAAAGCTTACACTGATGGGTTTTATTGGGCACTAAAAAATAAATACAATTATATATTCGAAATGGACGCTGACTTTTCTCATGATCCCAATGATTTGGTTAGGATGTATAATGAATTATATATATCTGATTTTGATGTTGTGATTGGATCAAGATATATTAATGGTATTAATGTGGTTAATTGGCCATTAAGTAGAATTATTCTATCCTACTTTGCTTCATTTTATTCTAGAATTATAACCGGAATGCCTGTGAAAGATGCAACATCTGGATTTGTGGGGTATAAAGCAAATGTTTTAAAAGAAATTAATTTAGATTCCATAATGTTTAACGGATACGCTTTTCAAATTGAATTAAAGTTTAAAGCTTTTAAGAAAAAATTTAAAATACAGGAAATTCCAATTATATTTAAGGATAGGATATACGGAGAATCTAAGATGAATGGAAATATTATTTTTGAGGCAATTTTTGGTTTGATTATAATGAGGTTTAAAAGTTTGTTCAACAAATAATGAAAAAAATTCTTATAAAAAACGCAACAATTGTAAATGAAGAAAAGATTTTTAAATCTGATTTATTAATTGTTGATGATGTAATCAGTCAAATTAGCTCAAATATTTCAACTCCAAATGATTGTAAAGTTATTGATGCCTTAGGAAAAATTTTAATTCCAGGTCTAATTGATGATCAAGTACATTTTAGAGAACCCGGTTTAACACATAAAGCAACCATAAAATCAGAATCCAAAGCAGCTGTTGCTGGAGGAATCACGTCCTTTATTGAAATGCCTAATACTGTTCCTCAAACAACAACTATTAATGAATTAAATAAAAAATTTGAAATAGCTGATAAAAGTTCATATGCAAATTATTCATTTATGTTTGGAGCAACTAATTCAAATCTTGATGAAATAAAAAAAGTAAATAAAAGTGAGGTAGCGGCTTTAAAAATATTTTTAGGTTCTTCAACAGGTGATATGTTAGTTGATGACCAACAAATCTTAAGAGATATTTTCTCAACTACTGATTTAATTATTGTTGTACATAGTGAGGATGAACAAATCATTAAAGAAAATTTAAAAAAATATAAGACAAAATATAATTCTAATATTCCTTTTGAGTGTCATTCAAAGATTAGATCTGAAGAAGCGTGTTTAAAATCAACAAAAAAAATAATAGAACTTGCAAAAGAAACAAATGCAAGGCTCCACGTTTTTCATTTGTCTACTAAAGTCGAATCTTTATTATTTCAAAATGATATTCCTTTGGAAGAAAAAAAAATAACCTCAGAAGTTTGTGTTCATCACCTTTGGTTCAGTGATAAAGATTACAAGGATAAACAATCTTTCATTAAATGGAATCCGGCTATTAAAACTGATAATGACAGAGAGGGGCTTTGGAATGCTTTATTAGATGATAGAATTGATGTAATAGCCACCGATCACGCACCACATACATTAGAAGAAAAATCCAAACCTTATTTAGATTGTCCCTCTGGTGGTCCATTAGTGCAACATGCTCTTGTTTCAATGATTCAACATCATTTGAATAATAAAATATCTTTACAAAAAATAGTGACTAAAATGTGTCATAATCCTGCCATCCTATTTCAAATTAAAAAAAGAGGTTATATACGAAAAGGGTATTATGCAGATTTGGTTTTAATTGATATTAATAAACCATGGACGGTTAAAAAAGAAAATATTTTATATAAATGTAATTGGTCTCCATTTGAGGGTTTACAATTTGATTCTCAAGTAACACATACTATTGTTAATGGCAAATTAGTTTATGAGAATGGATTGTTTAATTCGATTTTAAGTGGAAAAAAACTAACATTTAACAGATGAAAAAAGGATTTATTTTAATAATATTGATTATTTCTTGCTCCGATCAAAGCAGTTCAACTGATTTAATGTCAGAGCAACAGATGGTAGATTTTCTTTTAGATATTAATATTATTAATTCAAGTAGAGCATACAGAAACAATTCCGATTTAAATTATTATAACATAAAAGATACATTTCTATACAAAAAACATAATATAGACAGTATGCAATTTGTTAAAAGCAACAGTTATTATTCTTCAAAGCCAAAACAATATTTAAGAATTTATTCTGAGCTTCAAAAAAAAATGAAATTTATAAAAGATTCCATTGAGATTGAGTTAAATAAAGAAACTAAAAAAATTATGGATTCTTTATCACTTGCTAATTAAGTTTAAAGTTTTCACAAGTTACTTTAATTGACTTTTCAACCATTGTAAATTTATAATTGAGAACAGAAGATATTTTCTTATTTGAGTATTCGTTTTTTGAATGACTAGATTTAATAATGGCACTACTTAATCTTCTTCTTTTATTTAGGAAAAAACTCCTGGCAGCATCTAAAATAAGTCCTAATATCATTATACTTTTACTGGCTTTCTTTATGGGAGATTTTAAATTCAAATAATTACAAACCGAATAAATAAAATCTTTTTGAGTCCAGTTTTCAGCAACTAGTAAAAATCTTTCAGAAAAAATATTTTTATCCATTAATTCTCTCATAATTTTTACAACGTCCTTAACACAAATAAACCCAGTTTTTCCAGGCGGAAAGTAATTCATTCCTCTGCTTATTTGAGTAATAAAAGCTCCACTTCCTCTTTTCCAATAGCCACTTCCAATTATAACACCTGGATTAACTATTACAGCATTTAATCCCTCAGAAATTCCTCTCCAAACTTCTAATTCTGCATCGTGCTTAGTTTTAGAATATGGATTATTATTTTCTTTCCACTCGCATTCTTCATCAATTAACATGTTTTTTCTTTCTCCTATGGCAGCAATTGTACTTACGTAACAAAATTTATCAACTTTGTTATCGATAGCAGTATTAACCATGTTTGCTGTGCCTTCAACGTTAATTTTCTTCATAGCGTTAAAATCTTGATTGCTAAAAGAAATAAAGGCTGCACAATGATATATTTCGGAGATATTTTGAAAAGCAACATCAAGACTAGTTATGTCATTAATATCTCCTTCAATCCATTCAATTTTATCAAATAATTTTTTATAATCTTTTGAGTAATAAGAAAAAACTTTTCTTACACTATCGGTCTTACTATTTTTTCTGTGTAATGCTCTTACTTTTTTATTTTCATTTACAAGAGAATAGAGCAAATGACAGCCTACAAGACCAGTTCCTCCAGTTACTAATATCATAATGTAAAAATACTATTTTTTAGTTTACTTTTTTCTTAATGTCAAGAGGTATATATTTGTTAAAATTTAAACTGTGTCAAAAAACTTTATCAAAGAATTAGAATGGAGAGGAATGCTTCAAGATTCCATCCCTGGTTGTGAAAAACAGTTACTAGAAAATTCCTCAATTGGATATATTGGTTTTGACCCTACTGCCAATTCTCTTCATATTGGTAGTTTGGTTCAGATTTTAATTTTAATGCATTTTCAAAAATGCGGTCACAAACCTATTGTTTTGGTTGGTGGAGCAACTGGTATGATTGGAGATCCATCTGGAAAATCTAATGAGAGAAACTTATTAAGTCAAGATGATTTAGATAAAAATATTAAAGGTATACATAAGCAGTTGTCTAAATTTTTAAATTTTGATTCTGATAATAAAAATTCTGCTTTATTATGTAATAATAACGACTGGTTTAAAGATATTAATCTAATTGACTTTATTAGAGATACTGGAAAGTATATCACTGTAAATTACATGATTGCAAAAGAATCAGTAAAAAAAAGATTAAGTAAGGACTCTTCAGTAGGTATGTCTTTTACAGAATTTTCTTATCAGTTAATTCAAGCTTATGATTTTTACCATCTGTTTTCAAAAAAGAATTGTTTAATCCAAATGGGTGGAAGTGATCAGTGGGGAAATATAACAAGTGGAGTTGAATTAATAAGAAAAAAAACTGGAAAAAAAGTTTATGCTTTAACTTGTCCATTAATAACTAAAGCAGATGGGACTAAATTTGGTAAAACAGAAGATGGAAATGTTTGGCTAGATAGAAATAAGACATCTCCCTACAGGTTTTATCAATACTGGCTTAATATCTCTGATGAAGATGCAAAAAAGTATATTAAAATCTTTACTTTTTACAATGAAAGCGAAATACAAGAATTCGTAAAGACACACGATGAAGCACCTCATCAAAGATTTCTTCAAAAAACAATAGCAAACTTTCTTACAAAATTAGTTCACAGTGAAAAGGATTTAGAGAAATCAATAATAGCATCTAATATTTTATTTGGAAAATCTACGTCTAAAGATCTGAGTGATTTGGATGAAAAAACATTTTTAGATATTTTTGAAGGTGTGCCCAGCATCGTTATTTCATCTGATGAAATTAGACAGCCCGCCCTCGTTCAAGAATTTCTTTATAAGGCAAAATTTTTATCATCAAAATCTGAAATTATTAGAGCTTTAAAACAAAATTCAATTTCAATTAATAAAGAAAAAGTTGATGCTTTATACAAAATTTCAAAAGATAATTTAATTTGCAATAAATATATCTTAGCACAAAGAGGAAAGAAAAATTACTATTTAATTTCTTTTAATTAAACATCAAATTACAACCTCTTATTTCAGAATTACTTAATCTTCCCAATACACTGAAGGACGAGTCCTTATAAACTTCACCTATATCATCACTTGCTATAAAAGAACACGAGTTCACATTAGCTAAATCTATAAAGTTTAAGGCGCCTTTTCCAGTAGTTTTGACAGATAATGGATTATTTATGTCTCTTGCCAAAACTTTTAACCATGAAGGACTTTTGAAAATCCCGTTTTTATTTGAATAGGCTTGAGATAGAAGTTCAGTCATTCCGTATTCAGAATGTATTGATTTAGCATTAAAACCTTGTTTTAATCTTTCATGAAGTTCATCTCTTGTGATCTCTTTTTTTCTTCCTTTCATTCCGCCAGTTTCGACAATAACTAAATTATTAGATTTTATAGAATATTTTTCTATAAAGTCTAATAATGCATAACTAACTCCAAAAAGGATAATTCTTTTATTTTTATTATTACTAATTACTTTAAATAGTTTTTTGTAATCATTCATGTAAAATCCACTTTCACTTTGACCTGAATTCTTAATTAAGTAATCGACCATAAAAATTAATGAAGAATTTCCTTGTTCTAAATATGAGGGAAGAAGGCCCAAAAAAATAGTCTCTTTAATTTTTCCATATTGCATTTTAAACATTTTACTAAAACTTTTTACATATAAATCTATATCATAAACATAATGTTTGCTTCTTTTACCCTCTGTTCCACTACTTTTAAAAATATGAGAATAGTTCCTTTTGCATAATACTTTATGACTTTTAAAAAACTGAATTGGCAGAAAAGGAATTTCTTCTATTTTAGATACTTTTGTAATGTTTAATAGATTACAGTATTTATTATACACTTTATTATTATTGTATTGATAGTTGAATATTTTTAAAGCTTCAACGTTAAAATTTATTTCTGATTTTAAATCTATTGTCATTTTAAAACTATATTCACTTAATATTAAGTAATTGTTAATTAATGCAAGTTAAAACCTTAAATATTTAATTTTGAAAAAAATTAAAAAAATGTCGCAAATTCCAAAAATTTTAGTTGTAGATGANGACCCTGATATTGTNGAGATNTTAAGATATAATTTATCCTTAGCTGGTTATAACGTAAAAGCAGCTTCNAATGGGAAAGAAGCTATAAAAAAAGCAAAAATATTTATTCCTGAAATTATTTTANTGGATGTTATGATGCCCGAAATGGATGGTATAGAGGCTTGTAGATTAATTAGAGAAATATCATCTTTAAATAACACTCGAATTATTTTCTTAAGTGCTAGAAATGAAGATTACACTCAGATATCCGCCTTTGATGCAGGTGGTGATGATTATATTTCCAAGCCCGTTAAACCAAAAATTTTATTAAAGAAAATCTCTTCTATTTTTAAAAGAATTCAAAAAAAAGAAAATAAAAGTCAATTAATTGATCTTGGAGAAATTAAAATTGACAGAGCTAAATATTTAGTTTTCATAAATAAAAATGAAATTCAACTTCCAAAAAAAGAGTTTGAATTATTTTTTCTTTTAGCTTCTAAACCTGGAGATGTATTTTCTCGTGACCAAATCATGAATAAAGTTTGGGGATCAGATATAATAGTAGGCGATAGAACTATTGATGTTCATATTAGAAAATTAAGAGAAAAAATAGGAGATTTGTATTTTAAAACCGTTAAAGGGGTAGGATACAAGTTTAATCAATATTAGTATGTCTTCATTTAGTAAAATTAAATTAAAATCTATTGCATTTGCATTTGTGTCAGGTCTTTTACTTTCAATAATTATCTATTTTATTATTGAATTTTTTTTCAATTCCTCTTTTAATTCTCTGAGCCAGTTTTTTATTTTAATTTCAATATTAACATCAGTTTCTTTCTTTTTTACATACCTATATTTAAAATTTTTTATTGAGAATAAGATTAAAGAAATTTATAATTCTGTAATTCCTCAAAATGAAGTTATTTCAAATAATTTGATATCTACAAATATGGAAGATTTAATTAATGAATTAAAGACCTATTCTCAAGAGAGTCAGACAGAAATTAAATCAATGCAAGAAAAAGAAAATTTTAGAAGAAATTTCATTGGAAATCTTGCTCACGAATTAAAAACACCATTATTTACTTCTCAAAGCTATCTTTTAACTCTAATTGATGGCGCTTTGAGTGATGAGAAAGTAAATTTAAAGTATTTGAAAATTGCGGAAAAGGCTGTCGAAAGATTAATATTTATTGTAAAAGATTTAGACTTAATTACAAAATTAGAGTCTGATAATATGAATTTGGAAAAATCTAAATTTAATTTAATATCTATAATCAACAATGTATTTGAAATGTTAGAAATTCAAGCTGATAAAAAAAACATCTCCTTGTTAATTGATAGTAAAATGAAAAGAGTTAATGTCCATGCTGATCAGGAAAAAATTCACCAGGTACTTACAAATTTGATAGAAAATTCCATTAAATATGGAAAACAAGATGGAACTACAGAAGTTTCTATTGAAGATCTTGTTGATGATAGATTAATTATTAGAATCACAGATAATGGAAAAGGGATTAAAAAAGAACACTTTGAAAGGTTATTTGAAAGGTTTTACAGAGTTGAAAATTCAGGAAATAGGTCAACCGGTGGTTCTGGTCTAGGCTTGGCTATTGTTAAGCATATAATTGACGCTCACAATGAAAAAATATATGTTGAAAGCGATCTCGGTGTAGGTTCTGAATTTTCTTTTTCATTAGAAAAATCTAATTAATAATAATTAAATTTACTTTCAAAATAACAGAATTTGGGAAGTAAAAACAAGCTAAAAAGATTTATTGAAAATGAGAGTTTTGAAAATGTTGTTCAACCCTCCAGAGAGGAATTAATATCAAAAAAATTTAAATTTCTTGGTAAATGGAACAAATTAGTTTTTAAAAATACAAACCCAATTATAGTTGAACTTGGGTGTGGTAAGGGAGAATACACTATTAATTTAGCTAAGTTAAATCCTGATAAAAACTTTATTGGTATAGACATTAAAGGAGCTAGATTTTGGAGAGGAGCTAAAACTGCAATTGAATCAAAATTATCTAATGTATTTTTTATTAGGACTCAAATTGAACTATTAAAGTATATTTTTAGCATAAACGAAATCGATCAAATTTGGTTAACATTTCCTGATCCTCAGATTAAATTTCAAAGACAAAAGCATAGACTAACTAATCCAAATTTTCTTTCCTCATATAAGCGTGTTCTAAAACCTGGTGGATTAGTACATTTAAAAACAGATAGTGAATTCCTTCATGGCTACACACTTGGGCTTTTAGAAGGCATGTCTATTAAGCCTTTGTTTTCAAACCATGATGTCTATAAAAATAAAAATGCACCTAATGAAGTAGTTAATATTCAGACTCATTATGAAAGTATCTATCTAAAAGTCGACAAAAAAATTACTTATTTAAGTTTTAATTTTAATGATTAGTAAGAATAAATCAGATTTTTTCGAGAATGTTTACCAAGTAGTTAAAAAAATTCCATTTGGAAAGGTTACAACATACGGAGCTATTGCCAAGTATTTAGGATCAGCTAAAAGCGCAAGAGTTGTAGGTTGGGCTATGAACGCTTCTCATTTAAGTAATGATATTCCTGCACACAGAGTCGTTAACAGAACAGGATTATTAACAGGAAAAAAACACTTTTTTGGAGTGAATCTTATGAAGCAGCTTTTAGAAAGTGAAGGTTTAGTAATTAAAAATGATCAAATTCATGATTTTAAATTATTTTTTTGGGATCCAAATAAAGAATTAGAATAGTATATTTGCAATTTAGAATCATTTTAAATTTAGATGTTAACAAAAAATCAAATTTCTAAAATTTTAAGCAATGTTCACTTTGATAGCACTAAAGAGGATATTATTAGTAACGGATCTGTAAAAAACATAGTAGTTTTTGATAAAGAAATTGTAATTGATTTGGAGATTTTAAAACCAACTCTTCAAGCTAAAAATACTATTAAAAGAAAAATTACAGATTCTCTTAAAAATAATATAGATTTTAATATTGACGTTAAAATTAACTTTATATTAATTTCTGAAAAAGAACCTACTATATATAATTCAACAAAAAAAATTAAAAACGTATCTAATATTATTGCAATATCATCTGGAAAAGGTGGGGTTGGAAAATCTACTATTACTGCTAATCTTGCCGTTTCATTGTCTAAAATGGGATTTAAAGTAGGAATTTTAGATGCTGATATTTATGGTCCATCGATTCCAGAAATGTTTGATGTCTCAGGACAAAAACCACTTGCTGTAGACGTGGATGGTAAATCGAAAATGAAGCCTATTGAAAATTATGGTGTAAAAATATTATCTATTGGTTTTTTTACTAAAATCGACCAAGCTGTAATTTGGAGAGGTCCAATGGCTTCAAAAGCTTTAAATCAAATGATATTTGATGCTGACTGGGGAATTTTAGATTTTCTTTTAGTAGATCTTCCACCAGGAACAGGAGATATTCACTTAAGCATAATGCAATCTTTACCAATTTCTGGAGCTGTAGTTATAAGCACTCCTCAAAAAATAGCTTTAAATGATGCTAGAAAAGGAGTTTCTATGTTTAAAAAAGAAAATATCAATGTTCCTGTTTTAGGTATAATAGAAAATATGGCTTATTTTATACCAAACGAACTTCCTGAAAATAAATATTATTTATTTGGAAAAGAGGGTGCTAGAAATTTATCAACAGATTTAAATATTCCGTTTTTGGGAGAAGTTCCTATTATTCAAAGTGTGAGGGAAGCTGCTGATTTTGGAAGACCAGCTGCAATGCAAGAAAACACTATTTCTGAGGATATATTTAAAAGTGTTTCAAAAAATATGTTGTCGCAATTGTTGATTAGAAATAAGGAATTACCGGAAACTGAGATTGTTAAAATCACAACAATGTCTGGTTGTATAAGTCAAAAATAAAAGCATATGAAAAAAGATTTACTAAAAGAAAAAGTTGAAGAAGGTTTAAATGAAATTAGACCGTTTTTAGAATCTGATGGCGGAAATATTGAGCTAATTTCTATTGAAAAAAATATTGTCAAAGTAAAATTATTAGGAAATTGTGTAAGTTGTTCTGTTAATCAAATGACGCTCAAAAATGGAGTTGAATTAACAATTAAAAAATTCGCTCCTCAAATAGAAGAAGTTATAAGTATTGATTAAATGAATAGAATTAAAACCGATATTTTAATAATTGGAGCTGGTCCAGTTGGATTATTTGCTGTATTTGAAGCGGGCTTACTTGGATTAAAATGTCACATTATTGATGCATTGGCTAAACCAGGAGGGCAATGTGCTGAATTATATCCAAAAAAACCTATTTATGATATTCCAGGAATGCCAGAGGTTTTAGCAGGTGATCTAATAGACAATTTATTGGAACAAATTAAACCTTTTAGTCCAGGTTACAGTTTAAGCGAAAGAGCTGAAAAGTTAATTAAAAACGAAGACGGTTCATTTGATGTAATTACAAATACAGGAAAAATACATAATGCAAAAGTTGTTGCCATTGCAGGTGGATTAGGTAGCTTCGAACCTAGAAAACCACCAATAGAAAACATATCTAACTTTGAAGAAAAGGGAGTAGAATACATGGTTAAAAATCCTAAAATATTTACAGATAAAAATATTATAATTTCTGGAGGAGGAGACTCAGCGTTGGACTGGACTATAGAATTATCAAAAATTGCTAAAAGAGTTACTTTGATACACAGAAGAAACGAATTTAGAGGTGCTATAGATTCGGTTGAAAAGGTTCAAAAGTTAAAAAATCAATCACTAATTGATGTAATTACACCAAGTGAGGTAATTGAATTAAATGGTAACGATAAACTTGAAAGTATTGTAATTAAACACTTAGACAAAAGAAAGAAAATTAATACAGATTATTTTATTCCTTTATTCGGTTTGATTCCTAAATTAGGAAGTTTATCTGATTGGGGGCTAAAGTTAAATAAAAACTCAATTATTGTTAATAATAGTTTAGACTATCAAACTAATATTCCAGGTATTTTTGCAATTGGGGATATAAACTCATACCCTGGAAAGTTAAAATTAATTTTGTGCGGCTTTCATGAAGCTACTTTAATGTGCCAATCTGCACTAAAGATTATTAATCCAAATAAAAAAAATGTTCTTAAATACACAACAGTTTCTGGAATCCAGGGTTTTGACGGCTCTAAAAAGAAATCTGATAACTCAATTATAAAGACAATCAATTAATGGTTAACATATTTAAATTTAATTTATACGATAATCAGAAAATATGCGGACAATCAGGATGGAAATCCCCAAGTAATATTGCACTAATAAAATATTGGGGAAAAAAAGAGATTCAAATTCCTTTAAACGCATCTTTAAGCTTTACTTTGGCTAATTGCTATACTGATTGTATAATTAAATACGAATCATTAAAGAAATCAGGAACCAATTGTGATTTTAAATTACTTTTTGAAGGTAAAAGAAAGGTCTCTTTTGAGCAAAAATTAAATAAATTTTTTAAACGAATAGTTGATTATTGTCCATATTTATTGGATTTAAAATTAACTATTGAAACCAAAAATTCATTCCCTCACAGTAGTGGAATTGCTTCTTCTGCTTCTGCTTACAGTGCACTTTCATTATGTATAATGGATATTGAAAAGAAAATAAATCCAAAAATTAGTTCAGAGTTTTTTTTAAAAAAGGCATCTTTTTTATCTAGATTGGGATCAGGTAGTGCTTCTAGAAGTATTTTAGGTCCATTAGCAATTTGGGGGAAAAATGATTTTTTTAAAAATAGTTCTGATTTATATGCTATTAAATATTTAGACGAAATACATAGTAGTTTTAAAAATATTCAAGATACTATTTTGTTAGTTGATAAAGGAAAAAAACATATTTCAAGCACTGTAGGGCACGAACTAATGAATGATCATTCATTTTCTAGTGATCGACTTGTTCAAGTTGATCAAAATTTAAAACTTTTAAAGAAAGTTTTAAGATCAGGAGATTTCAAGGCTTTTACAAATATTGTTGAGTTAGAAGCACTAACTCTACATGCTATGATGATGACATCTAATCCTTATTATCTATTAATTAAACCAAATACATTAAATATAATTAATGAAATTTGGAATTACAGGAAAAATACAAATTCTGAAGTATGTTTTACTCTTGATGCAGGGGCTAACATTCATATGTTGTATCCAAAGAA
The DNA here is from genome assembly GCA_002700465.1 of Flavobacteriaceae bacterium. Classification (GTDB taxonomy): domain Bacteria; phylum Bacteroidota; class Bacteroidia; order Flavobacteriales; family Flavobacteriaceae; genus MAG-121220-bin8. Next base: position 13,688 of record PADT01000059.1, read on the forward strand.
AAATTTCACTGAGATTCAAAAATTCATTACTGAAAAACTATCTAAGTTTTGTGAAAACGGAGAGTTTATAAACGACCATGTTGGTAATGGACCAAATAAATTATAATTTTGCAGTATGAAAGCACCTTTGTTTTACTCTAAAATATTGTTGTTTGGAGAATACGGAATAATTAAAAATTCTAAAGGTTTGTCCATTCCTTATAATTTTTTTAAAGGTGGTTTGAAGATTGGAAATTTTGAAAACGATACTGAAAAAGAGTCAAACAAAAACCTAATAGATTTTAAAAATTATTTAAAAACAATTGATAGTGCTATTGTTGAATTTGATTTTGTTAAACTTGAAAAAGATCTTAAAAACGGAATGTTTTTCGATAGCTCAATTCCGCAAGGATATGGAGTCGGAAGTAGTGGTGCTTTAGTTGCCGCCCTATATGACAGATATGCATTGAATAAAATTACGGTTTTAGAAAATTTAACTAAGCCTAAAATTTTAACTCTTAAGAATCTTTTTTCAAAAATGGAATCTTTTTTTCACGGTAAATCTTCAGGGTTAGATCCGTTAAATAGTTATTTGAGTTTGCCAATTTTAATTCATTCTAAAAATGAAATTGAAACAACAGGAATTCCATCTCAAACTTCAAATGGAAAAGGGGCTGTATTTTTATTGGATAGTGGAACATCAAGTGAAACTGCACCAATGGTAGATTTATTTTTTAAATCAATGAAAAATAAAAATTACAATAAAATAATTAAAGAAAATTTTATTAAAACAACTGATGATTGTGTAGAGGATTTTTTAAACGGCGATTTTAATTCATTGTTTAAAAACATGAAGATTCTGTCTAAGGTTGTTTTAGAAAATTTTAAACCAATGATACCAAAAGATTTTCATCAACTTTGGAAAAAAGGAATAGAATCTGACGATTATTTTTTAAAATTATGTGGATCAGGTGGTGGCGGGTATATACTAGGTTTTTCAAAGGATTTTCAAAAAGCTAAGAAATCTCTATCCAATTATAAACTGGAATTAGTTTACAATTTCTAATGTCTTTTGCGTCTTTAAATAAAAGATTTTTATTTAAGTTTTTGAGTTTGTTTTCTGTTGTTAGGGGACACAATATTTTATTTATTATAATTGCTCAATTTATTTCTTCAATTTATATTCTTTCTGACAATAATAGTATTAATGAAGTTATTTTTGATATTAATATATGGTTAATTATTTTTTCATCTGCCTTCTCAATTTCAGCTGGTTATATTATAAATAATGTTTTTGATTCAGAAAAAGATTTAATTAACAGACCTTTAAAAACTATTTTAGAGAAACAAATTTCTGGAAAAACTAAACTTACAGTTTATGTTTTTTTGAATATCGTTACTTTAATTTTATCTTTTATAGTTTCTTTAAAAGCTCTAATTTTTTTTAGCATCTATATTTTTAGTATAATTATTTATTCAGTTAAAATTAGCAAGTATCCGTTTATAGGAAATATATTTTCTGTTCTTTTAGCAATTACTCCTTTTTTTGCTATTATTTTATATTATAAAAATTATTCTAGTGAAATTTTTTCACATGCACTATTTTTATTTTTAATTGTATTAATAAGAGAAGTAATTAAAGATCTTGAAAACTTTGTTGGGGATTTTACATTAAATTATTTCACTATTCCTGTAAAGTATGGAGAAAAAATTTCTAAGTTTTATATCACTTTTTGTTCGGCTTTAGTACTGATAGTTTCTTCATTAATATTAACTTCTTATGAGATATCTTACATGAAATATTTTTATTTTTTCAGTTATTTTTTTATAACAATTTTCAACTATTATCTTTGGAAAAGTCATTCAAAAGAAAAATTTCAATTATTACATAATTCATTAAAATTTTTAATCTTTTTGGGATTATTTAGTATAATATTACATGATATATAAAGACAATATGGAAAATCAACTCGTAAGATTAAATAAATATGTTTCTAATTCAGGGTTATGCACTAGACGCGAGGCAGATAATTATATTCAAAGCGGAAGAGTTTCTGTAAATAACAAATTAGTTGAAAAACTTGGTTCAAAAATTTCTGTTAATGATGAAGTTAAAGTTGATGGAAATTTAATTTTTCCTTATAATTTTCATTATTTACTTTTAAATATGCCAATAGATTTTGATTTTAATAACTCTGTCAAAAAAAATGCTTTAAACTTAATGTCATCATTAAATACTTCAAACCTAAGCCCTATTCAAGCTACTGTAAAGCAATTTTCTGGGTTAGTTTTAATTTCTAATGACACCAGGTTTAATAATAGTATTTCTGAAAAGTTTAATTCATTTAAACAGTTATTTCAGATTAAGTTAAAAAATGTCATTTCAAATGAGGATTTAAATTCAATTAAAAACTCCTTAGACAGTAGAAATATCGAAATAATTTCAATTAATTTTATTACTAATGGATTGAAAAATGAATTAGGACTCGAGGTTAGGGCTGGCAGAATGTCGAGCATTGTAAATTTATTTGAAAAATATAACCATAAAGTTATTTCTATTGATAGAGTTATGCTTTTTGGGCTAACAAAAAAAGATTTACCAAGAGGAAAATGGAGACCATTAAAAAAACAAGAATTGATAAATTTGAATTCTTTTTAATTTGAACTTGCCCAAACAAATCCTCTTGTTAGTAATTTCCAAGCTTCTGTGTAATTCTTGAATTCATTTGGGTTATGACCTAATGAAATACAAAAGACTTTTCCTTTTCCAAACTTTTTTCTCCAAACTACTGGCATTTCAACATCCTTAATCCAGGGATAAATTGTTCCGTCAAATTTTGTAGTAGCAAGTACCTCAACGCTTGGATCTAAGTGAAGGTAATATTGCTCAGTAAATATTTCAAAATCTTTTATTCCCTCTGTAATCTTATCTTCTAGAATTTTTACTTTAAAATTTACCATACCACCTGGGTGTTCCACCCATTGTCCTCCAGTCATAAACTGATAATTTGTGCTTGACCTAAAAGAATCAATAATTCCCCCATGAGCACCTGCGAATCCAACACCTTTTTTTACTGCATCAGTAAGGTTTTTTTCTTGTTGAGTTGTAATTTCTCCCATAGTTACAGACTGAATTATAAGATCAAATTTCATAAGATATTCAATATTTGAATATGAATTTAAGCTATTACTTACTGTAACTTTAGCATTATTATTAATTAACCAATTTTCAACAATATCAGAAAATAGTTTTGGATTATGTCCTTCCCAACCTCCCCAGACAATTAATACATTTTTATCTTTTATTTCTTGCGATTGAGCTAATTGTTGTGAAAAAATCAGAACAATAGTTAAGTAAATAAAAAAATTCTTCATAATTTCAATAGGGTTGAAAAGTTAAATGATTCTTTATTATAAATTTATACTATTACAAACAAAAAATGTTTAATACTTCAATTTAATTAAATATTGTTAAGTTTTAACAATTGAAGTATTAATGCAGCATGTATGATGTGATATAAAGTTATTTTAAATAATATTTTTAATAATTCA
>PADT01000060.1 GCA_002700465.1 Flavobacteriaceae bacterium
AATCCCAATCAGATTTTTTTTTATCCCAGAAACACAAAGTTCTATCATTTTTGATTTTAGGAAAATCCGGATCTAAAATTAAAATAGATTTATCATTGTAATATGAATCATTGGAGAACTTTGAAGCAAGTAAAAGACCTGCAATTCCTCCACCACAAATTATATAATCGTAATCTAATTCCATCGAATGATTAAATATAAATATATAATTTCAATTGGATACAAATATGAAAAAATTAAGCAAAAAAAAAGCCGCTTTTAAGCGGCTTTTAATCAATAAATTAAATTTATTATTTAGATACAGCTAGGTTATAAACTACAAGTCCAAAACCAATTTTGTTCACAGCATCACCAACGTTGTATACAACATTCATGTCTAGTGAAATAATATCGTTTAAACCAGAGTACCATCCTTCTGTTCCAAGCATATATCCAAGTGGATATATTGCCCATCCAACAAGAACGAACCATGCTAAAGTGTTATGTGCTTTTTCAACTGCTCCACCTGCAGAAACTGCAAGCTTTTTAGCTTCTCCAAACCAAACCATGTAAGCAATGTAGAAGTATGCAGCTCCAGATAAAAGACCCCACATAGCAGGACCTAAACCTAGTGCACTTCCACCGTTAAACTCACCAAAGAATCCAGTAACTAACATTACTGTAGACCATAGGATTAGTTTCCACATCATACTCTTAGTTGCACCAGCAACTTTAAGTATTAAGTAAAACTCAACACACATTAAAGGAACTGTTAAAATCCAATCTACATATCTAAAAAAAGTAGTATCACCTGGATCTACATCTCTCATGTAATTGTAATGAACAGCAGCAATAAATGTGATAAGTCCTGAGACTAAAATCGAATTTCTCCATTTTGCATCAACAGCATTTAATGAAAGAAAAAAGAAAACTGACGCAGCCATCATAGCCATAGTTCCAATGAAGAACGTAAAGCCGACTAAGTCGTTAGGCACATCACCTAAAAAATAAAAAGTGTTTAAAAATAATTCCATAATTTAATAATTTATTATTTTGTTTAAACTCAAATATATATAAAAATTTAATATCTAAACTAAAATTGTATCAACAAAACACAAAAAAACTTGAGAAATTCATACTTCATTAACAATTTTACATCCAAATTAATAATATTATCAACAATAATTTGCGTTATTCTTTCAACGATTTTTAATGATTTCTATTTAAATATTTTAGCTTTTTCAGGAATATTAACTTTTGGTATAATACACGGTGCCAATGATTTACTGTTAATTAAAGGAGTTTCGAAAAATTATAATTTCAAACTTCAGTTACTTTATTACGTAATAATGGTAGGAGGTTTTTTTTTATTTTTTTACAATATTCCAATTTTAGCCCTAATGACTTTTGTTTTACTAAGTTCCTATCACTTCGGAGAACATCAATGGACTCTTTTTGGTAAGACTGAACATTATTTAATTAAACCTTTCTATTTTTTTTATGGATTAATAATCTTCTCTCTTATTTTCTATTTTAACCTTGAAGAAGTTGCAGATGTAATTTATGATATAACAACAGTTCAACTAAGTCAGAATTTCTTTTTATACTTATTGATTAGTTCTTTTATATTATCAATTATTATTTCATTATTTATTTATAATAAAATAAAAAATCAATTTATTACTCAGTTCATATTATTGATATTATTAATTCTAACATTTAAAACATGCAGCTTAATATGGTCCTTTGCTATATATTTTGTTTTTTGGCACAGTATCCCATCTATTAAGGAACAAACAATATTTATTTTTGGAAAAGCTGAAAAAGAATCAATTAAAAATTATTTTAAAAAAGCATTTTTATATTGGATACTTTCAATAGTTGTATTACTACTAACTTATTATTTACTAAGAGATAATCAAGATAAATTAATTAGCATATTTTTTTCATTTTTAGCAGCCATCACATTCCCTCATACCTTTGTAGTCTCAAAAATAAAAAAGCCCTCTTAAAGAGAGCTTTTTTGTGTTCGTAAAAAATATTAATTACTATGCTTTTTTTCTGTTTGCAATAAAACTTTTAACAAAGTAAATCATTGATAAAGCGGATGTCCCTATCATTAATATAACTCTAATTAATCCTATACCTCCTTGATCAATTGATTTTGGAAGTCTCATGCCGACTAAAGCAAGTAGAATAATTAAGGTTAAAAGAACAGCAATATGTGCAATAATCTTATTTTCTTTTTTTAAACCTGGAACACATAGTAATAATGCTACTCCAAAACCTACTGGAATTAGTGCAGTTGGAGAAGTAACTTCAAGATAGCCCCAAAGTCCTATAATAATTAAACATACTGAGTTTAAAACATTAGCGTTTGATGAATTCATAATTATTTATTTAATGATTAAAGTTTTATAAAAATAGGTGATTTAATTATAATCCGTTAATATAATCTGAAAACGAATCGCTAAAAGACAATCCTCTAGATGTTCTTGTGATACTTACTTTTTTGTATGATGATAATCCCCAAAGCAAAAATTCACACATAAAATTCTCGTCTTTAGAATCAATTTTAGGTATATAATTTTTTACAAATTTCTTCAAAACTTTGATAGTTTTAAAAGTATCATCATAGGACTTATTATCTAAATTTTCGTCAATAAAAAGCTCTTTGTTTTTAAACCAATCCAATACCTCGTCATAAGGATTTAATTCTTCAGATTTATTAAGTTTTTTAATTTTTGGAAAGTAATTAATAAAGAATGTTTTTACAGATTCTAAAATTAAAAGCCTAGAAATTTCTGTAGCTCCCTCCTGCTCTCCCTCATAAACTAATTCAATCTTTCCATTAATAGCAGAAATAACAGCATTGAAATCTGTCATTCTTATAGATGTCTTAGACTCTCCATTAATAAGCATTCTTCTTCTAGCTGAGCTAACTAAATTTTCAAAAGCAGAAATTGATAACCTTGCACTAACTCCACTTTTAGAATCCACATAAACACTTTCTCTAGCTTCAAAACTAATTTGTTCTATGATATCTTTAGCTATTTCAGGTATATATACATCACTTAAACTACTAACTGAAGATTCTTGATGAGTTATTGTTTTTGCAATTTCAATAGTTTTTGGATAATGAGTCATTATCTGAGACCCTATTCTATCTTTTAAAGGAGTTACAATACTTCCTCTGTTCGTATAATCTTCTGGGTTAGCTGTGAAAAGAAATTGAACATTTATTGGCAATCTTAATTTATATCCGCGTATTTGAATTTCTTTTTCTTGAAGAATTGAAAACAATGAGACTTGTATTCTTGCTTGTAAATCTGGAAGTTCATTTAATACAAAAATACATCTGTGGGCTCTGGGAATCATTCCAAAATGAATAACCCTAGGATCGGAGTAAGATAATTTTAAGCTAGCAGCTTTAATAGGATCAATATCTCCAATTAAATCAGCAACGGTTACATCTGGAGTTGCAAGTTTTTCAAAAAAACGATCCTCTTTAGGTATCCACTGAATTGGAGTTTTATCACCTAGTTCATTGATTTTTTGCTTTCCATAATAAGAAATAGGATCTAAAGGATCATCATTAATTTCAGAACCTGAAATGATTGGAATCCAATCGTCTAATAGGTTGGTTAATTGTCTTGCCAGTCTTGTTTTTGCTTGACCTCTTAACCCTAAAAGATTTATGTTGTGACCTGAAAGAATTGCACGTTCTAAATCAGGAATAACAGTATCCTCATAACCATGAATTCCCTTAAATATTGAAATACCTTTAGATAAATTTAATCTAAGGTTTTTTTTCATTTCATCTTTAATTCCAACAGCTTTATATCCAGAACTTTTAAGTTCTTTTAAGGTTTTTATTTTGTTATTCATTTATTATATTCTTTTTTTTCTATTAGTTTCATAGTCTTCAAAAATCATTTCTCCTAGTCCTTTTAAACCAGTATAAAATGCTTTTCCTTTATTTGCTTTTGTAAATTCTTGAACAAAGCTTTTCAGATAAGGGTCTTGAGCTATCATAAAAGTTGTTATTGGAATATTTAATCTTCTAGCTTGTTGAGCCATATTATAACATTTGTCTACAATATGAGAATCTAGTCCATTACTGTTTTTATAATAACTACCGTCTTTTAATTTCAAACAACTGGGTTTACCGTCAGTAATCATGAAGATTTGTTTATTAGAATTTCTGTTTCTTCTTAAAATATCCATTGCTAGCTCTAGTCCAGCAACAGTATTTGTATGAAAAGGACCAACATTTAAATAAGGTAGTTCCTTAATAGAAATTGGTCTAGCATCATTGCCAAATACAATTATATCAAGCTTATCTTTTGGGTATCTTGTTGTAATAAATTCAGATAAAGCCATTGCAACTTTTTTTGCTGGAGTAATTCTGTCTTCTCCATAAAGAATCATACTATGACTTATATCAATCATTAAAACAGTACTCATTTGAGCTTGATGAAATTGATCATTAACAACTAAATCATCTTTAGATAATTTAAAATCATCTAATCCTCCTTGAATTTGAGCATTTTTAATACTTTCAGTAATAGCAATTTTTTCAATAGAATCTCCAAACTCATAATTTTTTAAATCTCCCGAATCACTTTGACCCGTACCTGTATGTTTGGTGTTATGATTACCATTTCCAATTCTTTTCATTTTACCAAAAATCTGCTTTAAGGCATGTTGTCTTAAAAGCATTTCAGTTTTTGCAGTAAGACCAATACCATCACCATTTTTACCTTGCTTCAAATCTTTCTTTATGTAACCCTTAGCTAATAATTCTTCAATGAAATCATCCATTGTATAATCTTCACTTGTCAAAACATATTCCTTATCTAACTCTTTTAACCAGTCGATTGCTTCATTAAAATCACCAGACGTGTAAGTAATAAGTTCTTTAAATATTTCAAAAAGTTTTTCAAATGGTGTTTGAGACTTAGCCTTAAAGTTTGAAAATAAAAAGCCTGATTGTCTTATTGGATTCATTAATATTAAAAATATGTTACTTTAAATATTTAGACAAGCTAAATGTGTAATTATTTTACAGCAGAAGTATGATCACTAACTATTAACCAATTACTATCAATTTTCTTCCAAAGTAATGTAAAATGTCCGTTACTATCTTCACCTGATCTTTTTAAATAATATTCGCCAATTAAGTAAGCAGAATTAGAAGAAAGTGATCTTATTTTTTTAATTGTAAAATTTAGTTTACCCATTATCTTAGTGTTTGGATATGAACTATAATATCTTTTTTTAGTATTCTCCCACCCATACACTGGACCAGATTTTCCTGAAAAAACTAACTCATCTGATTTTAGATATCCCTGCATAAAAGAATCTATATCTCCTTTGTTCCAAGCATCTTGTTGTAGACTCATTACTTTCATAATACTTAACGAATCCTTTACTGGGATTTTATTTTGAGAATAATTATTTAAAGAACTAATTAATAGGGTTGCAAAAAAAAAGTTTCTAAAAATCATATTTAATTAATAAAAAAACCCAAGATTAACTTGGGTTTTAAGTTCTTAAATAAATATATAAATTATTCTGCGATAGTAAAAGTTTTTGAGGGCATGCCTTTACTAGCCCAAGTACATCCCAAGAAGGTTGTTATTTCATCTTTATGGTTTCCACTTATATCCCACATTCTTTTTTGATCCTCGTTCATAGGTCCTGAATTTTCCAAACTTTTTTGATTTACAAGAAATGATTCCCATGAACTATACCAAAAAGCAGCTTGAAAAGTATAAGAACTTCCACTATAGTGACCAGTAGGAACTATAGCAAGTGCTTCACCTAAATCAATTGATGATTGTCTTGTTGATTTGTTCCAAAGAGAAATATATTCACGTCTATCTTTCCATAATGGATTACTTTCATTGAAAACCACAATATGTTTTTTAGAAAAATCAAAATCATTTTCCGTGATAAAGATTTGATTATCAAATGTCACTCTAATTTCATCATCATGACCTTCTAAAAATAATTGAAAATAAGTGGACCACTCATCTTTTAACATTTTTTTCTCATCATAAGAAATATTCATATTATCAATATTTTTATTCACTTCAGCGCCATAATTAACAGCACTAGCTTGAGCAATAATATTTGGATAAACTTCGATTACTTTAAAAGTAAAATCACTACCATAGGTATGTGAAAACAACCATGTTGATGCCATTTTGTTGTCTTCGCTTCCCAAGAAGTAAATATCAATAAATTTTTTGTGCATTTTAACAAAATCATTTGCTTTTGATCTAGGAACATCTAAAGTATAAAATGAATGAATTTCTTGAGCAACTGAATTAACAGAAATAAATAATGTGATTAGAAATAATAATTTTTTCATTTGTTTTAAATTTTAAGTTTAATATGACATTCTATTTTTTTTAAATTAAAAATGCTGTTTTAATCAAATTTACTACAATAATACATTCTTTTAAGTATGTATTACGCTAGAAATTACATTATTAGCAATAACAGACTGAATTATAGCGGTTTATTTAAATTTTATTCATAAATTTGGTTGCTCCAATATTATATTAGTAAAAATACTACAAATTGAAACAAGAACTAAAATCAAAAGAAACTCAGGATTTAATCATTAATACATCTTTTGAATTATTTTACGAAAAAGGGTATAATGCTACAAGCATTCCTGATATAATGAAAGAAACTTCTTTATCAAAAGGAGCCTTTTACCATCATTTCAAAAATAAACATGAAATTGGTAAAAAAGTGATTGAAGTAATTATTCGAAAAAGAATTAAAGATGGATTTATTACACCATTAAAAAATACAGATGGTAATATTCCAGAACTCCTATTAGATGTTTTTACTGACAGAATTAAAAATTATACCCACAGAGAAAAAGCATTAGGTTGTCCAGCTAATAATTTAGTTGGAGAAATAGGTTATACTGAACAAGATTTTAGAGTTATTTTAAAATCCCTATTTGAAGAATGGAGAATAGAATTATCAAATGCTATTGAAGCAGGTAAAAAAAGAGGAGAAATAAAAAAAGAAGTTAATAGTTCTGGTGCTGCAATTTCCCTAATATGCGCTTTTGAAGGAGTTAGAAGCGTCAGAAAAGTATATGATGATGATTCAATATTTAATGAATTTATGGAATCTATGGGTATTTTTATTAAATCCCTTTCATTATAAATCTACCAACTGTCCGTTCTAAATGATGATGCTGGTAACCCTTTAGTATTAAACAAATTTCCATTTAAATAATTTTTCCATCCATATCTCACGTGAACAGGGTTTTTTACATTATCACTTTGGACCTCTAACTGATTCCACATTATTTTAGCATTTGCAGGATAAAAAACTCTATCCTCTGAAGCTAATTCAAAGTTGTTTATTTCTTCATCAGGACAATACAAACCACTTTTGGCATAATCGAATTTTAGTAACACTTTGTTTTCTTTAATTTCTAAAGATTTGAATACTGGACCCGAAAACTCTACAGTTGATAAACCATAATCTTTATTTAATGCCCAATAAGCAAGTCGTTTACCCAAAATAAACTTTCTAGGGGGATGAATAGAATTCTCATCTCCAACATCTAATGAAACTGCCATTCCTGTGTTAGGAGTATTTAACATTGTTTTAAGTTGAGCTTCTCTTAAAAAAGCGGAACTTGATTCATTGTTTCCATCATATCTAAAAGGTGAAATCTGAACAAAATAAAATGGAAATGATCCTTGATTCCATTCTCTTCTCCAGCCTTCTATCATAGAGTTTTTAAGTTTAGTATAACTACTAGCTCTTGGAACATTACTTTCACCTTGATACCAGATAGCACCTTTTATTCCATAATTAGTCAAAGGGTTGATCATAGCGTTATATAATGAAGATGGTTCATGCTGTGGTGTTCCTCCATGATTTTTTATTTCACTTTTTTCAAAATCCAATTCTAAAGATTTTGAATCTGACCAAGCCTCAGCTGGTGTCCCTCCCCATGAAGTATGAATGATAGCAACCGGCACCTTAAGAACATTGTTTAAATATTTTGCAAATGAATAAGCGACAGCACTAAAATAAGGTGAGTTCTCTTGATTTGAAACAGACCAATTACCCTTTAGATCGTCAAGTGGTATATTACTTGTATTTCTTTCAACTGTAAAAAATCTTATTTTTGAATTATCAGATTTAGCAATCGCATCATTGGCACCTTTTATAGGTTCGTTCCTATATCCATTAAGATTCATCTGCATATTAGACTGACCTGAAGCAATCCAAACCTCTCCCAATAAAATATTAGATATCAAAACTCTATGATCACCAGATTGTAAACTAATTTGATGACTCAATCCAGATTTGGGTGTTTTAATTTTCAATATCCATTTACCTTCACCGCTACTCTCAACTTTAAAAGTATTTTCATTCCAACTTACATTTATTAAAACTTGTGAATTTGGTTTTGACCAACCCCATATAGAAACATTAGAATCTTGCTGTAAAATCATATTATTACTAAAGATCGATGGTAATTTTAAATCCTGAGAAGCAATTAAATTAATTGCAAAAAGAGAGATTATTAATAATATATTATTTTTCATATTATAAATTTTAACAATCTTTAATTTAATAAAAAAAATTACCTTAGTTACAATCTATACTAAAATGATCAAACTAAATTTAAAATTTATTTCATGTTTGTTAATTCTTTTGTTTTCATCTTGTAGCGATGAAAACAAAAAACCTAATGTTATAATTATCTATGCAGATGACTTGGGTTTTGGGGATGTTAGCGCGTATAATCAAGGTACACTTAACACGCCTAATATTGATAGAATAGCAAATAAGGGTATAAAGTTTACAAATGGACATTCTTCATCCGCTACATGTTCCCCTAGCAGATACGCTTTATTAACTGGTTCATATCCATGGAGAAACTCTAAAGCAAAAATTTCCACTGGAGCTTCTATGATTATTGATGTTAATCAAAAGACTTTACCAAAAATGTTTAAAGAAAGTAATTATTCTACTGCAATTATTGGTAAATGGCACTTAGGGTTAGGTGACGGGCAAATTAATTATAATTCTAAAATTTCACCTGGTCCAAATGAAGTGGGATTTGATTACTCTTATATTATGCCAGATACTCAAGACAGAGTTCCAACAGTTTATATTGAGGATGGATATGTAAAAAATTTAGATAAAAATGATCCGCTATATGTTAGCTTTAAAGAGAATTTTGACAATCAACCAACTGGGGATAAAAATCCAGAAATGCTATCAATGAAATGGCATCATGGTCACTTTAATTCTATAATTAATGGTATTTCGAGAATTGGTTTTATGAAAGGTGGTAAAAAGGCGCATTGGAGTGATATTGATATGGCAGACCATTTTTTAAATCAAGCAAAATCTTATATAACTAAAAACAAAAAAAATCCGTTTTTTTTATTTTATTCCATGCAACAACCCCATGTTCCAAGGACACCTCATCCTAGATTCAAAGGTAAATCAGGAATGGGTCCAAGAGGTGATGTAATAATAGAGGCTGATTGGTGTATTGGAGAACTTTACAAGACTCTTGATAATGAGAATCTTTTAGAAAATACATTAATTATAATATCAAGTGATAATGGACCTGTTTTAAATGATGGCTATTATGATGATGCCGTTGAAAAAATCGGAAATCATACACCTTCTGGGATTTTAAGAGGAGGTAAATACAGTTTATTTGAAGCTGGAACAAAAGTGCCTTTTATTTCATATTGGAAAGGTATCACACCCTCCAAAGTATCTAATAAATTAATTTCTCAGATTGACCTTTTCAACTCTTTATCCACCATTGTTAATGGTAGAATTAAAACTAATGACAGTAAAGATTTGTCTCAACTTTTACTAAACGGAGATGGGAAACAAAGAGAAAAACTTATTCTTGAAGCGTCTGGGAAAACTGCTCTTAAATATAAGAACTGGGTTTTTATTCCACCTTACAAAGGAAAAGCTGTAAGTACTTACACAAATATAGAGTTAGGTAGGTCAAGCTCACATCAACTATATAATTTAAAAACTGATCCAAGTCAAAGAAAAAACTTAATTGATCAAGAAAAAGAAAAATTTATTGAACTTCAAAAAATCTATAACAAAATAATTAGTAATTAAGAGGCAATGTTTACTGCTCTAGTTTCACGAATCACAGTTACTTTAACTTGTCCTGGATAAGTCATGTCTGTTTGAATTTTTTGTGAAATTTCAAAAGAAAGTTTTGCAGCATGATCATCAGAAATTTTTTCGCTCTCAACCATTACTCTTAGTTCACGACCAGCTTGAATAGCATAAGCTTTATTAACTCCTTTAAATGAATATGCTACATCCTCCATTTCTTTTAACCTTTCAATATAACTATCTAACACTTGTCTTCTTGCTCCTGGCCTTGCTCCAGAGATAGCATCACAAACTTGTACAATAGGAGATATTAAATTATTCATTTCTATTTCATCGTGATGAGCTCCTATAGCATTACAAACATCAGGTTTTTCTTCAAATTTTTCTGCCCATTGCATACCAAGCAAAGCGTGAGGAGTTTCAGTTTCTTCTTCTGGAACTTTACCTATATCGTGCAAAAGACCCGCTCTTTTTGCAATTTTTGGGTTCAAACCTAATTCTGAAGACATTATTCCACAAAGTTTAGCAACTTCTCTTGAGTGCTGTAAAAGATTTTGACCATATGATGATCTGTATTTCATTCTACCTACAGCTTTAATAAGCGCTGGATTAAGTCCGTGAATTCCTAAATCAATTACTGTTCTTTTTCCAACTTCAATAATTTCATTCTCAATTTCTTTTTTAGTTTTCTTTACCACTTCTTCAATTCTAGCAGGATGAATTCTTCCATCTGTTACCAATTTATGTAAAGAGAGTCTAGCAACTTCTCTTCTTACTGAATCGAAACAAGATAAAATTATAGCCTCAGGTGTATCGTCAACTATTATCTCAACACCTGTTGCAGACTCAATAGCTCTAATATTACGACCTTCTCTACCAATAATCCTTCCTTTTACATCATCAGATTCGATATTGAATACTGAAACACAATTATCTATTGCTTCTTCAGTACCTACTCTTTGAATAGTGCTAATAACTATTTTCTTAGCCTCTTGTCTAGCAGAAAGCTTAGCATCTTCAATAATATTTTGAGTAAACTCTAAGGCTTCAGTTTTAGCTTCTTCTTTTAGTGATTGAACTAATTCTTTTTTTGCTTCTGAAGCAGACATACTAGATAACTTTTCAAGTTTCTCGACTTGTTCTTTATGAAGTTTGTTGACCTGGTCACTTTTCTTTTCAACAAGCTCAAGCTTCTTGTCAAAGGAAGAAATTTTATCATTTAAACTTTGGTTATTCTTTTTATTTATTGATAACTCATTTGACACTTGAGATTCCTTATCCTTAATTCTTTTTTGAACGTCAGTAAGGTTTTTTTCTCGATTTAAAATATGTTTTTCATGTTCAGATTTTAATTCTAAAAACTTTTCTTTTGCTTGAAAAATTTTATCTTTTTTAATATTTTCACCCTCAATGGATGCTGATTTTAGTATATTTTCTGCTTCTTTTTTTGCATTTTCAAAAGATTTAGTTATCGATGTTTTTTCTAAAAATTTTGAGATAACAAAACCTATTACAAGCCCTAGAAATACAAGAACAAAATTGATTATTGTAAAAAATTCCATAATAATTATTTTATTTAGTTAAAAAAAAGCCTACATCATGAAGTTTTGTATAAACTCTTGTAAGACAAGATTAAGGCTAACTAGCTGATCAAGGATCCTGTAAAGGCTTGCTTTAGCAGACTAGACTCACCTTTTATAAAAAAATTCGCGTTGAGTTTATCAAAAAAATTGATGTAGGCAATAATGTATTTTATTTAAATGAACGTGCTAGAGGTCAATAATTTCTTGAATAGATTTATTAATCTTTTCTAATCTTTTATTTACCTCCTCATTAATTTTAGCTTCAGAGAGACTTTCTTGTTCAGTTTGAGTTGCTAATTGAAGAGCACACATTGCAAGCACATCTTGCTTATCTTTAACAGCGTAATTTTCTTCAAAATGTTTAATCATAATATCAATTTTTTTAGATGCAACTCTAAGACCCTCTTCCTGTTCTAATGGAACATTTAAAGGGTATACTCTATTAGCAATTGTTAACTTAATTTTTTGCATGCAATAGATTTATGAACTTAAACTTAATATACATTTATCCAACTCTTTAATAAGATTATTAATCTTCAGCTTTGTTAATGATTTATCATCACTACCTAAGAAAGTATTAGCAATTTTTAAAGAATGATATTTTTCTTTCCATTCTTTTAACTGATTTTTTTGTTTGAGTAAAGATTCATCTTTCAATTTTAGATCTTCACTAAATTTCAAATTTTCATCTCTTAATTTATTAATTAAAGATTTTAAATTTGACAAATTAGTTTCTAAAAGAACAATATTTTCAATTGACTCAGACATTAAAACAATACTATCTTACTCAAATTTAGTGTTACTAAAACTCATAAACAAATAAGTACTTATATTTTAAAAATCTTAAAAAAAATTAGTATTATTAAAACTTGAAATAATCTTAAAGTGTGATTAAAAAAATAATGAAAAAATTAACATTTCTATTTTTATTTGTGTCTATCAACATTAATTCACAAAGCAATTACCCAAAAGATTATTTTTCTAATCCATTAAACATAGAATTAATTTTAAACGGAACTTTTGGGGAATTAAGACCTAGTCATTTTCATTCGGGTATTGATTTTAAAACAAAATTTAAGGAGGGACTAGATGTATATAGTTCTGCAGAAGGGTATGTGAGTAGGATAAGTATTAAGCATGGGGGATTTGGTAAAGCATTATATATAAATCATCCAAATGGATATACTACTGTGTATGGACATTTAAAAAAATTTAATAAAAAAATTGAAGACTACATTAAAAGAATTCAATATGAAAAGAAATCTTATCAAATTGAGCATTATCTAAAACAAGGTATTTTAAAAATAGATAAAAATGAAAAAATAGCGTTTTCTGGAAACACAGGTTCATCCTTTGGTCCTCATTTACATTACGAAATACGATTAACAAAAAATCAAAAAGTTTTAAACCCTCAATTGTTTGGGTTTGACATTAAAGACACTAGAAAACCGACTATAAGCTCTTTATTTTTATATAATTTGGATAACTTAAATAACATTAGTAACCCCATCAAATTAAAAATACAAAAGATGAATGATAGTTTATATCAATCTGAAAAAGTATTTGCTAGTGGAACTATTGGATTTGGTATAAGCGGGTTTGATAGACAGGATTTAGCAAATAATAAAAATGGTATATACAAATACTCGACCTACTACAATGATAAAAAAATAATTGACTTTAATTTTGAGTCATTTTCTTTTGAAGAATCAATTAAGATAAAAACGTTAATTGATTATAAATATTACATAAATAATAAATCAAGAATTATAAAATTATTCAAAGACAAAGGAAACGATTTAAGTATTTATTTAAATAATAAATCAGGGTATATTGATGTCGAAAATAGCCCTTCTATTTACACAATCATAGTTTCTGATTTAAAAGGAAATAAATCAATTGTAAAAATTCCAATAATAAAAAGTGATTTAATCAACGACTCATTGAAAAACATAAAATTATTTGCGTCAAATAAATCAATAAATAATAAACTTGATTATAATTTTAAATTTGAGAATGCTGAAATAAAAATAGCTAAAAACACTTTTGTAAAAGCTGTTCAATTAAATATTGAATCACTAAAGGATTCAATTAAAATAGTAAATCCTGAAATAGCTGTTTTTAAAAATATTAAAGTAAATTTTTTTAATAAAGAAAAAAGAAAAGGTAATTATTTAGCATTAAAAGATAAAGATGGAAATGAATCATTTGCTACTTCAAATCTAAACAGTAAAAATTATTTTTATCACAAAACGAAATTATTAGGAACTTACTTTGTTAAAAATGACAGTATTCCACCATCAATACAATTAAAAAATTTCAAAAATAACGATTGGATTTCTAATAAGAATTTTATAAGATTCAAAATCTTAGATAATGAAACAGGTATTAAAAGTTATAAAATAAAAATTAATAACAAATGGACTCTTTTTGAGTATGAGTACAAAAGAAACGAACTTTTTTATGAATTTGACAACTATTTTTTAAACCAAACCAAGAATTTGATTGAGGTTTTCATTGAAGATATGGTTGGAAACAAAACTCAAAAGAGTTTTACTTTCTACAGAAATTAATTTGAGTTTACAAAATCACTTAAAACCTCAACTACTTTGTCGATTTCATTTTTATTGTTGTATTTAGAAAATGAAAATCTTAAAGATGGTTTTTTTAAATCTAATTCTGATAAAATAGAGTTCAAAACATGAGAACCTGTACTACTTCCAGATTGACACGCACTTCCTCTTGAACAAGCGATTCCTTTTAAATCTAAATTAAACTCTAAAAGAACTGATTTGTCTTTTGAAACAGGAAGACAAATATTTAAAATAGAAAAAGTACTGTCATTATTATTATCACAACTTCCATTAAATTTTGACAATGGAATTGAACCAGAAATTTTTTGAATAAAATATGTTTTTAAATCTAAAATATACTTTTTGTTTTCATCAAAACTTTGATATGATTGGATAAAAGCCCATTCCATTCCACATATATTGTGGACTGATTCAGTTCCAGCCCTTAAACCCCTTTCCTGATTTCCTCCAATTATTTGAGGATTTAATTTTAATTTTTTATTTACGTACACAAAACCAATGCCTTTTGGACCATGAAATTTATGGGCAGAACCTACAATAAAATCAATATTAAGTTCTGATAAATTAAATCTATATTTTCCTATAGACTGGACTGTATCCGAATGAAATAAAGCATTGTGTTTTTTACAAATACCACCTGTCTTTACTAAGTCTAAAACTGAACCAATTTCATTATTAACATGCATTAAGCTAACAATTGTTTTAAGACTAGTCTTATTTAAAAGTTTATTTAAGTCATCATAATCAATCAGTCCATTTTGATTTACTTTTACAAATTCTACTTTAATTGATTCTGTCAATTGCAAAAACTTAACAACATTTAATACTGCTTTATGTTCAATTTCAGATGTAACAATTCTCTTTACGCCTAGATCTTTAACAGCAGAAACTAAAATTAAATTATCAGATTCTGTTCCACATGAGGTGAAAAATATTTCAGAGGGTAAAACATTAAATTCCTTTGCAATAGTTTTTCTTGCTTTTTCTATTAGGGTTCTAGAAGATCTGCCAAAACTATGAGTTGAATTTGGATTTCCGTAATTATTAGTCATAACGCTACTCATTATATCAATCACTGATTGATCAATTTGAGTTGTAGCCGCATTATCAAAATATATATTACTCACGAGTTTCAAATTCTTTTAATGACTTTATAATTATATCAACAGCAGAATCTATTTGTCTTTTATTGATTGTAAGTGGGGGAGCAAATCTAATAATATTTCCATGAGTAGGTTTTGCAAGTAAACCATTATCTCTAAGTTTTAAACAAATATTCCATGCAGTATCACTTTCATCATGATCATCTATAACAATTGCATTAAGAAGACCTTTTCCTCTTATTAATTTAACAATATTACTCTGGGAAATATATTCATTTAATCTTTTTCTAAAGTAATTTCCCATTTCAAATGAATTTTGACATAATTTTTCTTCTTTAACTACATTTAATGCGGCAATTGCAACTTTACATCCCAAAGGGTTTCCACCATATGTAGAACCGTGTTCACCAGGTTTAATAGTTAACATAATTTCATTGGATGATAATACAGCTGATACGGGAAAAACACCTCCGGAAAGAGCCTTGCCTAATATCAATATATCTGGCTTAAAACCGTGATGGTCGCAGCAAATCATTTTACCTGTTCTAGCTATTCCAGTTTGGACCTCATCTGCAATAAACAAAACATTATTTTTTTTACAAAGATTAAATGCATCTAAAAGATAGTTATCATCTGGAACAACAACTCCCGCTTCACCTTGAATTGGCTCTACCATAAAAGCAGCAACGTTAGGATCATTTAGTGAGTTTTCTAAAGCAGACAAATCATTATAAGGTATTATCTCATAACCGGGCATAAAGGGACCAAAATTTTTAGTACTTAAAGGATCATTTGATGATGAAATAGCTGCTAAAGTTCTACCCCAAAAATTACCTGTAACAAAAATAATTTTAGCACTATTTTCTGGAACACCTTTTTTTTCATAAGCCCATTTTCTGGCTAATTTTACTGCAGTTTCCCCACCTTCAACTCCTGTGTTCATTGGAAGTACTCTATCATAATCAAAATAATTAGTAATAAATTTTTCATATTCACCCAACACATTATTATAAAAGGCTCTAGATGTTAATGTCAATTTTGAAGATTGATTAATTAAAGCATCGTTAATTTTTGGATGACAATGACCTTGATTAACAGCTGAATAAGCTGATAAAAAGTCAAAATATTTTTTATTATTTACATCCCAAACATATACTCCTTCTCCTTTTTCCAAAACAACTGGCAGAGGATGATAATTATGAGCTCCATGACTATTTTCAAGATCAATAAAATAACTGGAATTATCATTTGTCATAAAAACTAAATTATATTAACATTTATTATAATATTGCAAACCTAAACAATAATAGATATAAATTATTGTATTAATTTTAAATAATAAATTTAAAAATATTTTGATATATATATCAAGTAAAAACAATCCGGTTTATAAAAACATTTCTAAACTTCAGTTTAAAAGCAATAAAAGAAAAGTTAGTAATTCATTTATTGTTGAAAGTCGACAAGATATTAGTCTATGTAAAGATTTTGGTTTTGAATTTATTGAAATAATTGTTTGTTCTGAACTAATTTCAGAGCAAAACATGAATTACATCAATAATAATTTTGGAAACATTATCATTCACGATTTCTCACAAAATCTTTACCAGGAATTAATTTATAAAAAAAAAGGAGACGGCTTGTTAGCTTTAGTTAAATCTAAAGACAATTCATTAAAGAATTTTAAACTTTCTAAAAAACCATTTTTTTTAATAGCAGAATCTCCTGAGAAACCAGGTAATATCGGAGCTCTTTTGAGAACCGCTGATGCAGCTGGATTGGATGGATTAATAATTGCTGATCCAAAAACAGAGCTATACAATCCAAACACAATTAGATCAAGTTTAGGTAGTATTTTTACAATGCAAATAGCTACTGGTACAACGGATGAAATTATTAACTATTTAAAAAACAATAATATAAAAATATATTCAACTTTTATAAAAGGAAGTCGCAACTATTTAAATGTTGATTACAATAAGTCTTGCGCTATTGTAGTTGGAACTGAATCATCACCTTTATCTAAATCTTGGTTTTCAAAATCAGATGAATTGATTACTATCCCCATGAAAGGCAAAATGGATTCTTTAAATTTATCTGTAAGTGCTGCAATAGTTATATTTGAAGGATTAAAACAAAGAAATGATAATTAACCCAGAAACATTATTTAACGTTCTTATTACAATTATAGTACTTAATTTTTTAAAGGATTCTATTTTAGATTATTTAAATTCGACATATTTTAATAACGAAATTCCTGAAATAATAAGTGATATTTATGATAATGAAAAGTACTTAAAATCTCAGGAATATAAAAAAACCCAATATAAATTCAATAGAATTTCAAGTATATATAGCTTACTTATTTTACTACTATTCTTTTATTTTGATGGATTTTTAATTGTAGATAATTACTGTAGATCACTTTTCGATTCTGAAATTGTAATAAGTTTAAGTTTTTTTGGAATTATTTATTTTGGAAATGATATTCTTAGTATTCCCTTTTCACTTTATTATACTTTTATTATTGAAGAAAGATTTGGCTTCAATAAAACTTCTTTTAAAACATTTATAACTGACAAACTAAAATCTTGGTTATTGACAATTTTATTTGGAGGCGGAATACTATGCTTTATAATTCTTCAATTTGAATCTGTTGGACAAAAGTTCTGGATAGTAGCTTGGGCATTTATGTCCATTCTAACTGTTCTTATACAGGGTCTGTATGCTCAAGTAATTGTTCCTCTTTTTAATAAACAAACAAAGCTTGAAGATGGAGAGTTAAAAAGTGAAATAGAAAAGTACTCAACAAATGTTGGTTTTAATTTAAGCAATATTTTTGTAATTGACGGCTCCAAAAGATCAACTAAGGCTAATGCCTATTTTTCTGGATTTGGAAAACAAAAAAGAGTCACTTTATATGATACATTGATAAATAAATTAAATAAAGAACAAATAGTGGCGGTTATAGCTCACGAAATTGGTCATTATAAAAAAAATCATATTATTTTTAATTTATTATTCTCAATAATTCAAACAGGAATAATGCTTTACATTCTTTCATTATTAATTTATATGCCGATTTTTTCTGAAGCACTTAATATTGAAAATCATAGTTTCCATATAGCACTAGTTACATTTTCAATACTTTACACACCCATTTCTGAAATATCATCTTTAATATTTAATTTATTTTCTAGAAAATTTGAATATGAAGCTGATGAATATGCTGATAAATCTTTTGATGGAAAATATTTAATTCAAGCTCTGAAAGTATTAACTAAAGATAGTTTAAGCAATTTAACACCACATCCAAAATATGTGTGGTGGCATTACTCTCACCCTACCCTGTTAGAAAGAATAAATCAATTACGATAGTTATTTTTTTTTTAGTTAAATTTATTAATGATGGTAGTCGATTCAATAAAAGAGAATAATCAAATAGCTAAAGAATACAAAGAACTTCTTAAAATTAGTTATCAATCATTATCTAAAGATGATAGAAAACTTATTAGGTTAGCTTTTAATACATCTGTTGATGCTCATAAAAATCAAAGAAGAAAATCTGGTGAACCTTATGTATTTCATCCTATTTCTGTTGCTAAAATAGTTGCCTCAAAAATTGGATTAGACGCAACTTGTATAGCTGCAGCTTTACTACACGATGTGATTGAGGATACTGATTATGATGCAAAAAAAATAACTAAGATTTTTGGTAAAACAATTTGCAAAATTGTTGTTGGTTTAACTAAAATATCAAAATTATCCAAAGAGGAAAATGTTTCTTTACAAGCTGAAAATTTCAGAAAAATGCTACTTACGTTAAATGATGATGTAAGAGTTATATTAATTAAAATTGCTGACAGATTGCATAATATGCAGACCTTAGATTCAATGCCACCTGGAAAACAAATTAAAATTGCTTCTGAGACCCTGTATATTTATGCACCTATAGCTCATAGAATTGGTCTTTATGATGTAAAGTCAGAATTAGAAGATTTAGGTTTGAAATATACAGAACCTGAAATATTCACAGAATTAAAAAATAAAATTGAAGAAACTAAAATTGACCAAGACAAATACATAAAAAATTTTTCAAGAAGAATTTCAGATAAATTAAGACCTGAAAATTTAAAATTTAAAATAAACGGAAGACCAAAATCGATATACTCGATAAGAAATAAAATTATTAATAAAAATATTACGTTTGAAGAAATTTATGACAAGTTCGCAATTAGAATTATTTATAAATCAGATAGGGAAAATGAAAAATTTATTGCCTGGAAAATATATTCAATTATAACCGATCATTATACTCCTAATCCTTTAAGATTAAGAGACTGGATTACATCTCCAAGATCAAATGGATACGAGGCGTTACATATTACAGTTGTAGGGCCAGGATCAAAATGGGTTGAAGTACAAATAAGATCAGAAAGAATGCACGAAATAGCTGAAAAAGGATTTGCAGCTCATTATATGTACAAAGGAGTAAATAAATCTGAAACTGGATTAGAAGAATGGCTGAATAGATTACAAGAGGTATTAGAAAATACTGATACTAATGCAATAGATTTTGTTGAGGATTTTAAGCTGAATTTATATTCAACCGAAATATTTGTTTTCACACCAGCTGGAGAACTAAAATCTTTATCTAAAGGATCAACTGCATTAGATTTTGCTTTTAGCGTTCATACAGGTTTAGGATTAAAAACTAGAGGTGTAAAAGTTAATGGAAAAATGGTCCCGCTAAGTCATGTTCTCAATAGTGGAGATCAAATTGAAATAATTAAATCAGAAAACACAAAACCATCTTCAAATTGGCTTGATTATGTAAAAACATCTAGAGCAAAATCTAAAATTAGAACAGCATTAAAAGAAGAAAAAAAGTTATTAGCTGAAGATGGTAAGGAAATATTGAGAAGAAAACTGAAACAATTAAAAATAAAATTTGACGAAAGATCAATTAACGATTTAGGTAACTTCTTAAAATTAAAAACTAGTTTAGATTTATTTTACAGAGTAGGAATTGGAAAAGTAGACAATAATGAACTCAAAAAATTTGCTAATTACAACAACAGATTAATTAATTTTTTTAGAAAAAAAATATCAAGAAAACCAAGCCAATTTAATCAAACTGATAAAGAAATTGCCAATAACTTTGATCTAATTGTTTTTGGAAATGAGGAAGACAAACTTGAATATACTTTAGCAAAATGCTGTAATGCAATTCCAGGTGACGATATTTTTGGATTTGTAACTATTAATGAGGGAATAAAAATTCACAAACAAACATGTTCAAACGCTCTTGGTCTTCAATCTAAATTTGCATACAGAATTTTAAAATCCAAGTGGATTGATTCATCATTATTAGAATACAGCTCAACAATTAGAATTTCGGGAATTGATAATCTAGGAATTGTAAATGAAATAACTAAGCTAATATCAAACACATTGAACATAAATATCAAAAAAATGAGTTTTGATACGGTAGATAATATTTTTAGAGGCAAAATCACTTTAAAAGTTAGAACAAAAAATATTTTAAATGATTTAATGAAAAGATTAAAAAAAATAAATGGTATTGAAAAGGTCATAAGAGAATAGTGAATTATCAATTTTTAACCTAATTTTACTTTATGAATAAAGAAAAGAATCAGAAAATAGTAAAAGAAGTTTTTACTAAATTTCTAGACAATAAAAGTCATAGAAAAACACCTGAACGTTTCGCAATTCTTAGTGAAATCTACAACTCCTCAGAACATTTTGACATAGAATCTTTATATGTCATGATGAAAAATAAAAATTATAGAGTAAGTAGAGCAACATTATATAATACCATAGAACTCCTTTTGGAATGCAAACTTGTAAGAAAACATCAATTCAGTTCAAATCAAGCTCAATATGAAAAATCTTATTTTGATCATCAGCATGACCATATAATTTTAACTGACACAGGTGAAGTTATTGAGTTTTGTGATCCTAGAATACAAAGTATTAAAAAAAATATAGAGGAAATTTTTGGAGTTGAAATTAACAATCACTCCTTATATTTTTATGGAAAAAAAATAAAAAATAAAATATGAAAGTTGATTTACTACTTGGTTTACAGTGGGGAGATGAAGGTAAAGGTAAAATAGTTGATGTATTGACGAAAAACTATGATATTATTGCAAGGTTTCAGGGAGGACCTAATGCAGGACACACTCTGGAGTTTGACGGAATAAAGCATGTGTTACACACTATACCCTCAGGAATATTTCATCAAGAATCAATGAATTTAATTGGAAATGGTGTTGTGATTGATCCTGTCATTTTTGAAAAAGAAATTGAAAAATTAAAGCCTTTTAATATTAATTTTTCAAAAAGTTTGTGCATTTCAAGAAAAGCACATTTAATTTTACCTACACACAGACTTCTTGACGCGGCATCCGAACTTTCAAAAGGAAAATCTAAAATTGGATCAACACTCAAAGGAATTGGACCTACTTACATGGACAAAACTGGAAGAAATGGAATTAGAATTGGTGATATTGAACTTCCCGAATTCCTTAATAAATATAGGAAATTAGCTAATAAACATGAATCAATGATTAAAAGTTATAATGTTGATTTACAATATGATTTAGCTGAGCTTGAGGAAGATTTTTTTAATGCAATCGAAAATATAAAATCAATACCGTTTATCGATAGTGAAAACTATATTTTTAATGAATTAGACAATAATAAAAATATACTAGCTGAAGGTGCACAAGGTTCGCTACTTGACATTGATTTTGGAACTTATCCATTTGTAACTTCCTCGAACACAACTGCTGCTGGAGCATGTACAGGATTAGGAGTTCCTCCAAATAAAATTAAAGATGTATTTGGTATTTTTAAAGCCTATACCACTAGAGTTGGAAGTGGTCCATTTCCAACTGAACTTTTTGATGATAACGCCAAAAGAATGAGTAAGGTTGGTAATGAATTTGGTGCAACAACAGGAAGACCTAGACGATGTGGATGGTTAGATTTAGTAGCTTTGAAGTATGCGGTTAAAGTAAATGGAGTGACTAAATTGATGATGATGAAAGGTGATGTACTATCCGGATTTAAAAACATTAAAATTTGCACTTCCTACAATTATAACGGAAAGAAAATCGATCATTTTCCATTTTCTGTTGACTCAAAAAAAATAAAACCTATTTATACAGAATTTAAAGGTTGGGATGAAGATATAAGTAAAATAAAAAAAGAGAATTCATTTCCAAAAACATTTATGGATTATGTTTCCTACATAGAAAATGAATTGCAGGTTCCAATCGCAATTATATCTGTTGGACCTGACAGAACTCAAACAATAATTCGTTAAAAAAATTTGAAACTTAAATTATCAATAATTTTAATATTACTATTTAATGTTCTTTTATCTCAAGAAAAAAAGATTATTCAAATAATAGAGGCTGGCTCATTTGATAAAAATGAATTAGATCTTCCGGGAGCAAATATTTTAAAAAAGAACGACAATTTAAGAGTTCATCTTTTACATGACGGAATGGATATTTGGTCTAATTATGCTCTATTCTACAAGAAAAACAATTCATTTAAAGCAAGAGGAGATGTTGTAGTTAAACAAGGTGATAGTATTGAGCTTTACAGTGAAAAATTGGAATACGATGGAAATAGTAGAAAGATTATTGCAAAAAGTAATGTAATATTTAAAAACAATAATACTACATTAAAAACTCAGATATTATTTCATGACAGAGACTTAAAAGAAATATATTTTGAAAAAGGTGGAGTAATAAAAGATTCTTCAAATACAATAAAAAGCACTGAGGGAAAATATTATTTAGAAAACTCTAAATATGAATTTAATAAAAGAGTAAACGTTTATAACAACGACACTGATATCAAATCTTTTAAGCTGGACTATTATAGTGATACTGAAAAAGTTTTTTTTTATGGACCAACTGTAATAACAGGTCAAGATTATAGAATTTTTAGTGAAAAAGGTTTTTACAACACCAAAACTAAAAATGGATTTTTTAATACAAAAGCAAAAATAGAATATAGTAACAGAACTATTACAGGAGACAGTTTAATATTTGATGATTTAAAAAAATATGCATCGGGAAAAAATAATGTGACAATACTTGACACAATAAATAAAACTATTATAAAAGGTAATTTTGCAGAAATTTTCAAAGAACTTGACTCAGCTATGATAACAAGAAATTCGTATGCAATTAAACTTCTAGAAAAAGATTCTTTATTTATTAAAGCTGATACTCTATTTGCTATTGGACCAGATAAGAATAGGATCATCAAAGGAAGGTATGACGTAAAATTTTTTAAAAATAATATGAGTGGCAAATCTGATAAATTTATAATGAATCAGAAAAATGGATTAATTAAACTCTTAAGAAACAAACTCTCTGAAAGAGAACAACAAATATTAACAAGTAAAGAAATTTCTAAAAAAAATCCTGTGATTTGGAACGGAGAAAGTCAAATGACAGGTGACGAAATACATATAATCAGAAATATAAAAACTAATAGACTTGATTCATTAAAAATTTTAAATAATGCATTTGTTATTGAAAAAGACAGTTTTGGAATTAACAATTATAATCAAATGAAAGGAATTGATCTATTTGGAAATTTCAAAGATAATGAATTAGAAAAAATAAGATTAAACAGAAATACTGAAATGATATATTATTTATATGACGAAGAAAGCAAAGAATTAATAGGAATTGATAAAGCAATTTGTAGTTCAATTTTAATGACAATTAATAATAATAAAATTGATGAAATAATTTTTTATACTAATCCAGAAGGAAAAGTATATCCAGAGATGGAACTTGAAATAAATGAAAAAATTTTAAATGGTTTTAATTGGAGAATCAATGAAAAGATTTTAAATAAAGAGAATCTAATTAATAACTAATTTGAAAGACAAGTTTTTTAAATACCAAGCACAAACAACTAATAACCCAATAAGTCTAGAAGTTTTAAGAGCTGAAGGATCATATATATATGATACAAATAATAAAAAGTATTTAGATTTTGTGGCAGGGGTTTCAGCATCCAATCTTGGTCATAAAAATAAAAAAATAAAAAAAGCAGTTTTAGATCAAATTGAAAAGTATTGGCATGTAATGGTTTATGGTGAGTTTGTTCAAGAACCTACAGTAAAATTATGCGAACTAATTTCAAATAACTTGCCAAATTCTTTATCGAGTACTTACTTAACAAACTCAGGGACAGAGGCTATGGAAGCTGCTATGAAATTAGCTAAAAGAGTAACAGGCAGAAGCGAGTTTATTGCTGCAAAAAACAGTTACCATGGAAATACACAAGGTGCAATGAGTATTATGGGCTTTGAAGAAAGGAAAAGAGCATACAGACCTCTTCTTCCGGATATTAATTTCATCGAGTTTAATAACGAAAATGATATTACTCTAATTAATAGTAAAACATCAGCAGTAATTCTTGAAACAATTCAAGGTGGAGCTGGGTTTATAACACCATCAAAAAACTATTTAAAAAAAATAAAAAATCAGTGTCAAAAAGTAGGTGCTCTTTTAATACTTGATGAAATACAACCAGGCATTGGAAGAACTGGAAAATTATTTGCTTTTGAACATTATGGAATTATACCTGATATTTTAGTTTATGGAAAAGGATTAGGTGGAGGATTTCCAATTGGGGCTTTATCCTCAAGTTTTAACAACATGAGCTTATTTAAAGAAAACCCAATACTAGGTCATATTACAACTTTTGGAGGTCATCCCGTAATTTCTGCTGCTGCTTATGCTAATCTTAAAGAAACTTTAGCTTCTGGCATAATAGGTTTAGTTAATCAAAAGGAAAGTTTATTTAGAAAATATTTAAAACATGAACTAATTGACGAAATAAGAGGAAAAGGATTAATGCTAGCAATAATCTTGAAAGAAAACAAAATAACTTCAAAGCTTGTTTCCAAAAGCTTAGAAAAGGGGTTAGTTCTATTTTATTTACTTTTTGAAACTAAAGCTGTCAGAATCACACCTCCCCTTACTATTAGTAACAATGAGATAAAAGAAGGTTGTAAAATTATTTTACAAACACTTGACGAAATAAAAAACTCTGTTCATTAATTTGTTAAAAAGAATTATTTTTTTTTCTTAAACAAAATAAATCTGACAATATCTTTACATTTTAAATGAAAGATAATTTTCAAGATTTTTTTTCTGATTCAATTATTAAATTTGAATCAATGATAAAGAGTAATAAATTTTTATTTTTTGATACAGATGAATTTGAATCAATAATAATTTATTATCTCGAATCTGGCAACAGCTCAATGGCTAGTAAAGCTATAAAAATGGCAGTTGAACAGTATCCAAATAATACATCCATTTTACTTTTAAAAGTTGAAGCCTTGATATTTGAAGATAAAATTGAAGAAGCAGAAAAAATAATTGACTCTTTACTTGAACTCGACAAAAGTAATTCTGAAATAATAATTCAAAAATCCAGAATTCTTTCCAAAAGAAAAAAACACTCTGAATCTATAAATCTTCTCAAAAAAATCAATAAAGATTGTGAGTTTTATAGTGATTCCTTAATAATGAAAGGAAAAGAATATCTTTTTATGGATGATTTTAAAAATGCAAAAGATAAGTTTATTGAACACATAAGAGATTTCGAGTTAGATTATGCGGTTTTAAATAATCTACTCTATTGTTTTGATACATTAGGAAATACAGATGACACAATTAATTATTTAAATGATTTTTTAGAACAAAATCCCTATTGCGAAGTTGCGTGGCATCAACTAGGTAAACAATATTTTAAAAAAGAACTTTTTAAAGAAGCCTTGACTGCATTTGATTTTGCTATAATTTCTGATGATTCTTTTGTAGGAGCCTATTTAGAAATGGGTAAAGTTCTTGAAAAGCTTAATAAAATAAATCAAGCAATAGAACAATACGAAATTGTAACTAAAATTGACGATCCAAATCCTTTTGCATTGTATCGAATAGGTTGTTGTCACAACAAATTAGGCAATACCGAATTAGCAAGTTCTTTTTTTAATAAAACTGTTGTTGAAGATCCTATACATGAAAATGCTTGGATGTCATTGGCCACTATACATTATAAACAAAAAGATTATTTAGAAGCTAAGAATCACTTGATTAAAGCAATTGAAATTGATTCTGAAAACATAAAATACTGGGAATTATATTGCAAAATCAATCTAGACATAAATAATAATGAAGAAGTTGAAATTTCATTTAAAGAGATTTTATCTTTAGGAAGTTTAAGCCTTAGTACTTTAATATTTTTAACTAAAACATTAACTCAAATTCCATTTAACGAAACTCTATCTAGAGAATTTTTAGTTAAAATTGAAGCTCTTCCAAATTCATTGTTAAGTGAAAAAAAATATCTTAGTTATATAATTCTTCACAACTCAAATCAGATAAATAAAGCTAACATCAGTTTAAAAGAAGCTTATTTTCACAACCCTGCAATTTATGATTACTTCAAAGACATTTTTCCAACTATTCCACAACTAGATGTCTTAAAAAACATGAAAGTAAATTAAATTTTAAGTATTTTATATTAATTTTATTGTAATGAAAAATTCTATTTTTTCAAATTTTATTATATTAATTAAAGGAATGTGTATGGGAATTGCCGACATTGTTCCTGGTGTTTCTGGTGGAACAATTGCTATAATTACTGGAGTTTACGAAGAATTATTAAAAACTATAAATAAATTTGACTTTAAAATATTAAATGACTTAAAAAACAGAAGATTTAAATTAGTTTGGGAATCTTATAATTTAAATTTTATATTTTTTTTAGGATTTGGAATTTTATCAAGTATTGTAATACTAAGTCATTTTATAATAATATTGTTAAATGAATTTCCTATTGCGATTTGGTCATTATTTCTTGGATTAATTTCTTCGAGTATCATATTTTTATTCAAAACTACATCTAAATTAAATTTTAAAAACTCAAAATATTTCATTCCATTTCAGTTATATTTTTTAATTATTGGGATGTTTACTGCTGTTTACATTCAAACACTAAACTCTGGCAATGTTGAAGTTAACTCTTTGTACTTATTTTTTTGTGGAATGGTTAGTATAACGGCTATGCTTCTTCCAGGCGTTTCTGGAGCTTATATTTTAGTTTTATTGGGTGCTTATGAAACTATGTTGATTACACTAAGAGAAATTAGCAAATTTAACTCAGATTATTTTCTAAATTTTATTTCATTTGCTTTTGGAGCTTTATTGAGTGTTAAATTATTTTCTAAAATATTAACATGGTCATATAAAAATTATAAAGATAACACACTTTTTTGCCTAATTGGCTTTATGATTGGATCTCTACCGACATTATGGCCTTGGAAGAAAAATAATGATTCCGAATTTTTTGTAGATAAATTATATATTCCTAAAAATTATTTTAATGATTCAGAATTTAATGAAGGTATATTATTTTTTACAATTGGAGTAATGTCAGTTCTACTTTTAGAATTCATTTCAAATAAAAATGAAAAAAAGAGATAATACGTTTTATATAGTTCTATTAATTAAAAGCATATTAATGGGTACTGTAAATAAGTTACCAGGTGTTTCTGGTGGGCTAGTTGCACTTTTAACTGGGTTTTATATAGAAATGATAAACTCTTTAAGGAAAATTAATTTAAAAATAATCCCCTTAATCTTTAAATTAAATTTTTCGAAAATAAATAAAAACTATAATGGATTATTTTTATTTATTATTCTAACTGGAATTGTGATTAGTTATTTCACAACTTCAAAATTATTAGATTTTTTATTTAATAATTATGAGCTTTTTGTTTGGTCAGCTTTTTTTGGAATGATATTAGCCTCAAATTTTATTTTAATTCAAAATTTAAAAAATTGGGATTTTAATTCATTTATTCCAATAATTTCAGGATTAATATTAGGTTTAATTATTAGCTTCACAGATCCAATCGAAGAAAATAAAAACTTAATGTTTATTTTCTTTTGTGGCTTTATAAGTGTTAGCGGAATGATTATTCCTGGACTTTCTGGATCGTTTTTACTAATATTGTTGGGTAATTATAAACTATTATTAATTGACTCAGTAAATTCGCTTTATAATTCATTGCTAATTTTAATAGGAATTGAATCTAATATTTCACATAATCTTGAACTTTTAAAAATTGTTTTAGTATTTACTTTGGGATCTATTTTAGGATTAATTTTACTTTCAAATTTTCTAAGTTATTTAATAAGAAAACATGAGGAAACAGTAAATCAATTTATAATTGGTTTTGTATTTGGATCTTTAATAATATTATGGCCATGGAACCATGCTATTGAAGAATCATTAATAAATGATAATTTAGATATAACTTTTCCTAAATTGACTGAAATAACAAATATTATTTCTATAATATGGATTTGCATTGGATTAATAACAGTTTTAAGTATAAACAACTATGTTAAAAAAAAAAACTAAGTACGGACTAATTGGTAAGAATATTAATTATTCGTTTTCAAAAAAATTTTTTAATGATAAGTTTATAAAAGAGAACATCAGTGATTGCTCATATGAAAATTATGATTTAAAATCTATAAAAGAATTTGGTTCCGTTATAAAAGACAAATCAATAAAAGGGTTTAATGTTACAATACCATATAAAAAAGAAATAATAGATTTTATTGATGAAATTGATCCAATAGCAAAAAACATTGGAGCAATCAACACATTAAAAATTAATGATAGAAAAATAATTAAGGGATACAATACCGATTATTTAGGATTCATAAGTTCAATACAACACTTGATTTTTGATCAAAAAAATGCTTTAGTATTAGGAACTGGAGGAGCTTCAAAAGCAATAATATATGGTCTAAATTCTATGGGAATAAAATCAACTAATGTTTCAAGAAAAAAAACAAGAGGCACAGTTAGATATGAGGATTTAAATGAGGAAATAATTAAAGAGAATAGAATCATAGTTAATTGTACCCCTATAGGAACTTTTCCAAAAATTGAAGAATCTCCTAAAATACCATTTGAATTTTTAACATCAAATCACTTATGTTACGATTTAATTTATAATCCTGAAAAAACAAAATTTTTAAAAGAAAGTGAAAAAATGGGAGCAACAATTGTAAACGGAAAAAAAATGTTAGAAAATCAAGCCAATGAAAGTTGGAAGATTTGGAATAGTTAAATAAAAAAAGTTAACTTAAGTAAAAAAATTGAATCCCTTGAAACTAAGTCAAAAAAATTTAGATGATAATTTAAAAGAAAAAGAACTTTTAATTGAAAAATTAAAAGAGTTGTTAGTTGTAGAGGGATCAATAAATGATAAATATAATGAGTTTAAAAAATTGCAAAATTCATGGTTCAAAATAGGAATTGTACCTAGATCACAAAATTTGATAATATGGAATAATTTTCAACACCATATTAAAAATTTCTATGATTATTTACATTTAAACAGAAAGTTCAAAGAGATAGATCTAGAGCACAATTTAAAAGAAAAAGAAAAAATAATTATCAGCGCAAAAAGATTGGTAAATAGTAATGATCAATATAAAGCGTTTAGAGATTTTGAAAGGCTTAAAAAAAGATGGAAATTTGAATTAGGACCAGTAAAAAAGGAACATAAAGAAACTTTAGAAAAGGAAATAAAAAATCTTGAGGATATCTTAAATAATAAAAGAAAGGAATTTGAATTAAATAAAGACACAATATTAAATGCTAATTTCAATACAAAAGAAAATTTAATAAAAGAAATTGAAAAGTTATATCAAACAGAATCTAAGTCAATAAAAGAATGGCAAGAAAAAATTAAAACTTTCGATTCTATTAAAAAAAACATAGAACTTACAGGTCCAATTCCCAGAAAATTAAAAAAATCTTTTTGGAATAATTATAAAAAAATAGTAAGAGAGTTTTATGCAACTAAAAACATTTTTTTTAAAAAAATTAAAAAACTCTATTCAGAAAATCTTAAAAAACAAGATTCATTGATTAACGAAATAATAGAAATTTCCTCTAAAAATGATTTAGAAAAAGAAAGACAAAATGTTATTTCAATTCAAAAAAAATGGAAACTGATCAAGCCTGTTCCATACAAAGCAAATGAGAAAAATTGGAAAAATTTCAAAAATAGTTGTGACATTTATTTCCAAAAAATTTCACAAAAGAAAAACTTAAAAACAAAAGAAAATAAAGAATCGGAAATAATACAAGAGAAATTAATAAAAGATGTTGAAAATTTCAGCGGAGAATTAGTTGACTTAGAAAATATTTTTGAAAAATATTTGTCAAACATTAATATAAATTCAGGAAAAGAAAAAATATTTTTTGATAAAATTAAAACTCAATTTATAAAATTAGGCCTTAATGAAGAAGAGTCTCAAAATAAACTAAGTGAGATGAAATCTAAGTTCATGAGTAACGATCAAAAACAATCTGAAGTTTTTAAACTAAATTTAAAATTAGATAAGCTAAAAAAAGATTTAACACAGCAAGAAAATAATCTTTTATTCTTTAATGATAAATCTAAAGAAAATAAACTGTTAAAAACAGTTCATCTAAAAATTAAAAAACAACAATTAGAAATTGAAAAACTAATAACTGAAAAAAAAGATTTATTAAAATAATTATTTTAAACTGTTCCAATAATTAAGTATTTCAGTTGATGAAAGATTATCAAATTCAAGGTTCTTTTTCCTTAATTTTATTTCCATTTCTTTAAATCTTTTAGAAAACTTTTTATTTGTTTTTTCAAGAGCATTTTCCGAATTGATTCCTAAATATCTTCCGTAATTAATAATAGAAAAAAGAAAATCTCCAAATTCTTCTTCAATTTTTTTTTGATCAGAATTTTGAATTTCAAAACTTAGTTCATTAAACTCTTCAATTACCTTATTCTTACAATTGCGAACAGAATCCCATTTAAAACCTGCATTAGAAACTTTGTCTTGAATTCTTAAGGTTTTTATTAAAGAAGGTAGAGTTTTTGGGACACCTGAAAGAATACTATCACGTCCTTCATTTAGCTTTAATTTTTCCCAATTTTTTTTCACTTGTTCTTTAGAAATGTTTTCTTTATTTTGATAAACATGAGGGTGTCTAAGTATTAACTTTTTAGAAATTGATTCAACAACGTCATTAAAATCAAACTTATTTTTTTCACTAGCAATTTTTGAATAAAATATAATATGTAGAAGTAAGTCGCCTAATTCATTTTTAATTTCATCATAATCATTATCATTAATAGCGTCAACTAGTTCAAATGTTTCTTCAATTGTTAAGATTTTTAAAGAATTCATTGTTTGTTCTTTATCCCACGGGCATTCAACTCTTAATTCATCCATTATCTTTAAAAGCCCGTCAATTGAATATAGATTTTTAGATTTTTTCATTTTTTATAAAATGACATTAAATAGTCAGATTTAATATTACCTTTTGAAATATTATTTAATTTGCCTTTTATGAGTTTTTTCTTAAAAGTGCTCAACTTATCAGTAAATAAAACACCTTCAATATGATCAAATTCATGCTGAACTACTCGAGCTCTTAATCCATCAAGTTCTAACTCATGTTTATTAAAATTTTCATCATAATATTTAATTAATATTTCATTTTCCCTAACAACATCTTCTCTTACATCTGGGATACTTAAACATCCTTCATTAAATGTATTTAACTTTTCTGTTATTGGAATTAACTCTGGATTTATGAAAACTTTTTTAAAAGTAGAAAGCTTAATTCTTTCATCTTTATCAAGTTTTTCATCTTCAGAAAAAGGGGAAGCGTCTACAATAAACATTCTTATAGAAAGGCCTATTTGTGGTGCAGCTAATCCTACACCACTTGATGCATACATTGTCTCCCACATATTAGAAATTAATTCACTTAATTTATTGTAGTTATCAGAGACATTTTCACATTTTTTTCTTAAAACAGGGTTTCCATATGCAATAATTGGTAAAATCATATTAATTATTTTCTAAGTAAGATTGAAGTATAATGGTTGCGCTAATTTTATCAACCAATGATTTATTTCTTCTTTTAGTTTTATTAATTCCACTTTCTAGAATTACTTTTTTAGCAATAACTGAGGTAAAACGTTCATCATATCTGTCTAATTTAATCAAAGGGAAATTATTTTTTAAAATATTAATAAATTTTAATATTTCAACTTCAATATCAGAAGGCTGGTTATTTTTTTGTAATGGTTTTCCTATTACTATGGTATCAATTTTATTTTTGATTGTTAAGTTCTTTAAAAAAGATAAAATATTTTCATTTGAAACTGTATCTAATCCTGATGCAATTATGTTTAAATCGTCGGTCATAGCTACACCTATTCTTTTTATTCCAAAATCTAAAGCAACTATTTTTGACATATTTCAAAGTTAAATCATTAATAATTAAGGTTAAAATTCTTTAAACTATTTATTATTATCAACGTATATTTGAAAAAAAAACTGTGAAAAATATAATTGAATCTGCCTGGGAAAATAGATCTCTTTTAAAAGATGTAAAAACTATAAATGCAATACGTTCTGTAATTAAAGATTTAGATAATGGAGTAATTAGAGTAGCAGAACCCACTAACAAGGGCTGGAAGGTAAATACATGGGTTAAAAAAGCTGTTGTTTTATATTTTCCAATTCAAGAAATGAACACAATTGAAGTGGGACCATTAGAATTTCACGATAAAATACCCTTAAAAAAAAATTATAAAGAAAAAGGTATTAGAGTAGTACCTCACGCTGTAGCAAGACATGGAGCATTCATAAGTAAGGGAGTTATTTTGATGCCGAGCTATGTAAATATTGGTGCTTACGTTGATAGCGGAACTATGGTAGATACTTGGGCAACAGTTGGTAGTTGTGCCCAAATTGGTAAAAATGTTCATTTAAGTGGTGGTGTGGGTATTGGTGGAGTTTTAGAGCCATTGCAAGCAGCACCAGTAATTATTGAAGATAATGCCTTTATTGGGTCTAGATGTATTGTTGTTGAAGGAGTTAAAGTTGGTAAAGAAGCTGTTTTGGGAGCCAACGTAGTATTAACGGGATCAACTAAAATTATTGATGTAACAGGCGAAATACCAGTCGAAACAAAGGGAGAAGTTCCTCCAAGATCAGTAGTTATCCCAGGTTCATATACTAAAAAATTTAAAGCAGGAGATTTTCAGGTACCATGCGCATTAATAATTGGCAAAAGAAAAGAAAGTACTAATAAAAAAACATCTCTTAATGAGGCTTTAAGAGATTATAATGTTTCCGCATAATTCAAATGAACTCTGAGATTTCAAAAGCTGTTGAATGTTTAAAAAAAGGCGGAATAATTATTTATCCCTCTGATACGATTTGGGCTATAGGTTGCGATGCGACTAATTCTAAAGCAATTTCAAAAATTTTTAAAATAAAAAAAAGAGATTCAACACTGCCATTAATTTGTCTAATGAACAATTATCAAATGTTAAATAAATACGTTGATATTTCTGACAAAATAAAAAATTTTTTACAACTTCAAAATAAACCCACAACCATAATTTATAATAAAATAAAAAAATTTAGTGTATACAAAGAGACAGTAGCTGTGAGAATCCCTAATGATCAATTTTGTCTTAAATTAATAAGTGAATTTAATAAGCCTATTACATCTACATCAGTCAATATTTCAGGAGATAACTTTCCAGAATTTTTTAATGAAATTAAAGATGAGATTTTGAATCAAATTGATTATTCTGTAAATTTAAAAAGGAACGAAAAACTTAAAACCCCTTCTCAAATCATTAAAATTGATGGAGATTCGTTCATCACCTTAAGGTCTTAGGATGTTAAAAAGAAATTTTAAAGAAAATATTGAAAGTGAAATTTTTCATGCAATTTCAAATTGTTGTGATAAAACAAAAACAGAATGTTATGTAATTGGAGGATTTGTAAGAGATATCATTATAGGTAAAAGGTTAGTTAAAGATATAGATATTCTTGTAGTAGGAAGTGGAATTGATATTGCTAAACTAACTGCTAGAAAATTAAAGGTTAAATCTAAAATAACAGTTTTTAAAAACTTTGGAACTGCCATGTTTAGATACAATGGTTATGATATTGAATTTGTTGGCACAAGAAAAGAAAGTTATAATAAATCCAGTAGAAATCCAGTAGTTTCGCCTGGAACGTTAGATGATGATTTAAATAGAAGAGACTTCACGATTAATGCCTTAGGAATAAGTTTAAACAGAAAGAGCTGGGGAGATTTTCTAGATAAGTTTAATGGAATAACAGATTTAGAAAATAAAATACTTAAAACTCCCTTAGAACCAAGACAAACATTTTCTGATGACCCTTTAAGAATGCTAAGAGCAGCGCGATTTTCTAGTCAACTAAATTTTAAAATTGATGTTAATTCTTTTAAGGGTTTGATTGCGGAAAAAGAAAGAATAAAAATTATTTCTCCAGAAAGAATTTCCGAAGAAATAAATAAAATTATAATGACTTCTAAACCATCTGTTGGATTTAAAATATTAGAATCAACAGGTCTATTAAAAATAATAATCCCTGAACTTACAGATTTAAAAGGAATTGAAGAATTTGAGGGGCAGAAACATAAAGATAATTTCTTTCATACATTAGAAGTTTTAGATAATATTTGTTTAAAAACAGAAAGTCTTTGGTTGAGATGGGCTGCATTACTACATGACATTGGAAAAGCTCCTACTAAATTATTTGTAAAAAAAACTGGTTGGACTTTTCATGGTCATGAACTCAAAGGATCTAAAATGGTTTATAAATTATTTAAAAGATTACATCTTCCCTTAAATAATAAATTGAGATATGTACAAAAAATTATTTATTTAAGTTCTAGACCAATAGTTCTTTCAAATAATAATATTACTGATTCAGCTGTAAGAAGATTAATTTACGATTGTAATGAAGATATTGATGATTTATTAACTCTTTGTGAAGCGGATATTACGACTAAAAACCCATTGAGATTTAAGAAATATTTAAATAATTTTAAATTAGTTAGAGAGAAAATAAAAATAGTTGAAGAGAGAGATTCTATTAGAAATTTTCAACCGCCTGTAAGTGGTGAAGAAATTATGAACTACTTTAATATAAAACCATCAAAAGAAATTGGAATTATAAAAGAATATATTAAAAACTCAATTTTAGATGGTAAAATTGATAATAACAAAAAATCGGCAAAGTTATTGATGATAAAAAAAGGTAAATCTCTCGGACTTAATAACAATACTATTGAATAATTTTATCAAAATATCTAAAATCAGTCTGGTTTTAGTTTACCTAGTAATTTTAGCTGGATCTTTAGTGAGAATGACTGGAAGTGGAATGGGATGTCCAGACTGGCCAAAATGTTTTGGATATTATATTCCACCCTCTGAAGAAAGTGAATTACTGTTTAAAGCTAATCATGATTACAAGACCAATCAAATGATTATTTTAAATAGTGAAAAGCTTTACACTGCTAAAGTTGACTTTAGGTCAAGTGAAAAAATAAATCTCAACGATTGGGATTTATATGAAAAACACAATTATGTGACTTATGATCCTGTTCATACATGGATTGAATTTATTAATAGATTAATAGGAGCTGTGGCAGGTGTTTTCACATTACTAATGTTACTATTATCTTTAAAATATTGGAAAGAAAATAAAAATATTACATTAATTACATTGCTTGTAGTTTTAGGAATGGGGTTTCAAGCATGGCTTGGAAAATTAGTAGTTGATTCAAATTTAGCACCCTATAAAATAACTGTTCACATGCTAATGGCACTTGTTATTGTAGCATTAATTATTTATTTAATATACTATTCTAGAAAAAAAGATGACTATATAAACGATAGAAAAATAAAATATTTAATAATAATCTCAATAATCTTAAGTTTGATTCAAGTAATTACAGGGACACAAGTAAGAGAATTTATTGATATTCAATACGAACTCTCATTAAACAAAGAACTTTGGCTTAAGTCCCCAGATTTATATTTTTATTTTCACAGAACATTTTCACTATCAGTGTTTTTTATTAATGTTTATCTATTTTATTATGCATTCAAAAAATCATATAATTTAAAAACTATTTCACTGATTTGTTTTGTAATATTATTAGAAATTTTATTAGGAATTATAATGTATTACGGAGATTTTCCCATTTTTAGCCAGCCTTTGCACTTATTTCTAGCAACAATTTTATTTGGATGTCAATTTTATTGGAGTTTATTTTTTATAATTAAGCATAAATGATTTACAGATTAAGAATAATACTTGACACTAAGGAAGATGTTTTAAGGGATTTAGAAATTAAATCTTTAAATACTTTTGAAGATTTACATTTTGCAATTGTAAATGCATTTAAATTTGAAGGAAATGAAATGGCTTCCTTTTATTTAAGTGACTCTGAATGGAAACAAGGAGAAGAATTAACATTTGAAAGTTTCGGACAAGAAAAAGTAATGAAAGACCAAATATTAAGCTCAATAATTAATGAGAATCAAAAAAACTTTATTTATGTATATGATTTCTTAAAGTTATGGACATTTTTTATTGAGGTTGTAGAAACAAATGATGAAAACAAGTCTAGTCATTATCCTCAAACAATTTTTTCAATTGGAGATATACCAAAAGAAGCTCCAGAAAAGTTATTTATAGATGATAAAAATGATGAATATCTTGAGGATAATTTTGAAGAAGAGGACCCTTATCAGTTTTACTAATTAACACTTAGCATTTCATGATTTTCATAATTTTTCAAAACATAATTAAAAGAAGCTCTAATAATTTGACCCATATTTTTAGTACTATTAAAATTTTTGTCTTTTGTTAGTTTAAAAATTTGAGTTGATAATAATAATATATTTTCTTTTGACGAGATTTTATCGCAACTCATACATTCTATTATTTTTTTTGTTCTACTTTCTGAACTTAAAATTCGTTTAGCTATAATTGATCTTTCCTCAATTTTATATTGATCAACAGAACTTGAATCAAGTTTTTCTTTAACAAGATTCATAATAGGTTTATTTTCTTTGAAAAACTGTGGCCTATATACTTTTAAATTTCCTTCGTGGCATTGTTGATCAAAATCAATTGCTCGAATTTTATAAATGACTTGATCAAAATCGTGAGTTGGTATTATCACGTAATTATAAGAACGCATATCTCCCAATAGCCTAATCATACACCTTTCATTAAATTTCACAAATTCTTTTGCAATCTGAGATTTTTCAGATTTACTACATTTATTAAGATGTTCTTCAAAAAATTCATCTCCAGGTATTCCAGCAACATGTTCCTCAATTAAAGTATCTCTATTAATAAGAAAATTTAAATTATAAGGTGAAAGCAAATTCTCTAGTTCT
Organism: Flavobacteriaceae bacterium; assembly: GCA_002700465.1. GTDB lineage: Bacteria > Bacteroidota > Bacteroidia > Flavobacteriales > Flavobacteriaceae > MAG-121220-bin8. The sequence continues at coordinate 37,829 of PADT01000060.1, forward strand.
AGACCATAAACTCTTGAGGCATCTGCTTTTTTTACATAGAAATATGTAAAATTATCGTTTAACGTATTTCTAATTTTAATTCTAAAAGGTTTAGAATTACCAAAAGTACAATAGTCAATAGCATCAATATTTAAAAAATTAATATTAGATTCACTTCCATCTGAATGTAATAAATTATAAACTTTTTTTAANGANAAATCAATTTCTTTTCTTTCAGATTCTGAATAAAAAACTCTGACCCAAAGTGTGTCTTTATCGTTTTTATTATAAACTGAAACTGAACCTGAAAATCTTTTTAAATCTTCATAGAATACAGGGATTTTTAAATTTCTATTATATTCAGATAAATAATCGTTTAATCTATCATTGATAGGAAAAAAAGGTTTTTTTTTTGACATTAATTTTTCAGTCATAATTTTTAATAATGATACTTAATAATATAAAAGTAAGAATTATCTATTAGAGACTTATTATTGTAAATTTGAAATATTATAAATACACTTGTTTAAGTTAGAGTCAGAATATAAACCCACTGGAGATCAACCACAAGCTATTGATCAGCTTGTTGAAGGTTTAAAAGAAAATACTAAGTTTCAAACTCTTAAAGGAGTTACGGGATCTGGTAAAACCTTTACAGTTGCCAATGTTATAAATAAAATAAACAAGCCAACTCTAGTTCTTGCTCATAATAAAACTTTAGCTGCTCAACTTTACTCAGAATTTAAAGACTATTTTCCTTCAAACTCAGTTGAATATTTTGTTTCATATTATGACTATTACCAACCAGAAGCATATTTACCAGTAAGTGGTACTTATATAGAGAAGGATTTATCCATTAATGAAAATATTGAAAAATTACGATTAAGTACAACTTCATCATTATTATCTGGGAGAAGAGACGTCATAGTTGTAGCATCAGTGTCGTGCTTATATGGAATTGGAAATCCAGTTGAATTCAAAAAAAATATAATTTCTATTGAAAAAAATCAAAAAATATCACGAACAAAATTTTTACATAAATTAGTTCAAAGTCTTTACTCTAGAACAACAATAGAACTAATAAGTGGATCATTCAAAGTGTCTGGAGATATTGTTGATATTTATCCAAGCTATGCAGATCATTGTTTCAAAGTTCATTTTTTTGGTGACGAGATTGAATTAATTGAAATTTTTGATCCACTAACAAAAAAAACTATTGAATCAATTGACAAGTTAAATATTTATCCAGCCAATATGTTTGCAACTTCACCTGATGTATTGCAAAATGCTATGAACGAAATAAGGTTTGATTTAAAAAATCAAATTGAATACTTTAAAGAGATTGGTAAATTTCTTGAAGCAAAAAGATTAGAGGAAAGAACAAACTTTGACCTAGAAATGATACAAGAACTTGGATATTGTTCTGGAATAGAAAATTATTCTAGATATATAGATAAGAGATCTCCTGGAACAAGACCTTTTTGCTTACTCGACTATTTTCCAGAGGATTATCTTATGATAGTTGATGAAAGTCACGTTACACTATCTCAAGTACGAGCTATGTATGGAGGGGATAGAAGTAGAAAGGAAAATTTAGTTGAATACGGATTTAGGCTTCCAGCAGCAATGGATAATAGGCCTTTAAAATATGAGGAATTTGAATTTGTACAAAATCAAGTAATTTATGTCAGTGCAACTCCGTCTGATTATGAGCTTGAAAAAACAGAAGGGATTTATACTGAGCAGATAATAAGACCCACTGGATTATTAGATCCTATTATTGAAGTTAGAGAAAGTAAAAATCAAATAGACGATTTAATTAATGAAATACAAATTCGTGTTGAAAAAGACGAAAGAATTCTCGTTACTACATTAACTAAACGAATGGCAGAAGAATTGACTAAATATCTAAATAATATCGATGTAAGATCAAGATATATACATAGTGATATTGACACTTTAGAAAGAGTAGAAATCATGCAGGGACTAAGAAAAGGATTATTTGATGTATTAGTTGGAGTTAATCTACTTAGAGAAGGACTTGATCTTCCAGAAGTATCACTAGTAGCTATTATAGATGCCGACAAAGAAGGTTTTCTTAGAAGTCATAGATCTTTAACTCAAACAATTGGAAGAGCTGCTAGAAATATAAATGGTAAAGCAATTTTTTATGCTGATAAAGTTACTAATAGTATGAAAAAAACTATTGATGAAACAAATTATAGGAGAAGTAAACAAAAAGAATTTAATATTTTAAATAATATAACTCCAACCCCACTTAAGACTAAAATTAAAGACGTTTTTGTAAATGATTCTCAACAAATTGATCTAAATAAAATTAAAAATAGTCATCAATTAATTAGAGATAAAACAAAAATGTCTAAAGCAGAAAAAACAAAAGAAATAAATTCATTAAGAAAAGAAATGGAAACTGCAGCTAAAGCTTTAAATTTCATAGAAGCTGCAAAAATTAGAGATTTGATAAAGGAACTAAAAAAATAATGAAGAGGGGAAAACACCCCTCTTCATTTAAATTATTTTTTGACTGAAATAATTTTTTTTGCTTGTTTATGAAATTCTTTTCTTTTTGGAAGATTTACTTTCAAAATACCATTTCTATAAAATGATTCTATTTTAGTTAAATCAATTGAAATTGGTAGTTCATAAGATTTATTGAAAGAAGAAAAATTAAATTGCTGCAACATATAATTATCATTAGAGTCAGAGTCAGACTTTTTTAAACTTAATGATAAAATTCGGTTATCAAGTTCTATTTCAAAATCAAGATTATCTTTTCCTGGAATTGAAAATTCTAAAATAAACTCTTTATCATTTTCGATAATATTAGTCGCTGGATTGTTTCCACTATTATTAGGTAAAATATCCCATGTGTTTCTAAAGAAATCATCAAAGACAAAGGGTAAAAAATTGGATTGTTTTTTTATTAAATTCATAGTTTTTATTTTTAAATTAAACAAATATTTATATTCTTTTAAAGAACAAAATAAATGCCATTTAAAAACAATAGACATTATGTCATTTAAAACATATTAATTAATGACATTATGTCAGTTTAGTAAAGCACTTCCTGAATCTTGTCAGCTGCTTCTTGAAATTCAGTAGCGCTGTATACTTTGAAATCACAGTTATCTATAATCTCTTTAGCTATTTCAGCATTTGTACCTTGCAGTCTAACAATTATAGGTACACTAATGTTTTTTAAATTATTATAAGCATCAACAATACCCTGAGCCACTCTATCGCACCTAACAATTCCTCCGAATATATTTACCAATATAGCTTTAACGTTAGGATCTTTTAAAATCAATCTAAAAGCAGCTTCAACTCGCTTTGCATCAGCTGTCCCTCCAACATCGAGAAAATTAGCAGGATCCCCTCCGGATTGCTTAATTAAATCCATTGTGGCCATAGCTAATCCAGCTCCGTTAACCATACAGCCAACATTACCGTCCAAATCAACATAATTTAATCCTAATTCTCTAGCTTCTACTTCAACCGGATTCTCTTCTTTTAAATCTCTCCATTTAGAATAATCATTATGCCTGAATAAAGCATTGTCATCCAAAGTAACTTTAGCATCGACTGCCATTATTTTATTATCTGATGTTTTTAACACAGGGTTAATCTCAAACAAGGATGAATCTGAGGAAACATAAGATTTATATAAAAGAGAAATGAATTTAACCATTTCCTTAAATGATTTTCCAGACAAACCTAAATTAAAAGCAATTTTTCTAGCTTGAAAAGGAAGTATACCCAAAAGAGGATCTATGTCTTCATAAAAAATTAGTTCAGGTGTTTTTTCCGCAACAGACTCAATATCCACGCCACCCTCGGTTGAATACATAATCATGTTTTGACCTGTTTTTCTATTTAATAAAATTGAAACATAAAACTCTTCAGTTTCAGATTCGCCAGGATAATAAACATCTTCTGCAATTAAAACTTTTCTAACTAACTTACCTTCTTTTGATGTTTGTGGAGTTATTAAATTCATACCTAAAATGCTAGAAACAACATCTTTTAAGTCATCCTTACTCTTAGCAATCTTTACTCCACCACCTTTACCCCTTCCACCAGCATGAATCTGGGCCTTGACAACAAACCAATCTGTACCTGTTTCTTCAACAAGCTTCTTTGAAACATTTTCAATTTCATTTAAATCATCAAGAACAACACCTCTTTGAACATTAACTCCATGTTGAGCTAAAATTTCCTTTCCCTGATACTCGTGTAAATTCATAATTAAGTATTTATTTCAAGCAAATATAATAGAATATGACCAAGAATAACAGATGTAAGTAACTAAATAATGTTATAAATATAACAAATTGTTTTATTTTTATAATAAATTTAATTTTATTATAAAACCGTATAAACTTAATATAGATTTGCGGAATGAAAAATTCAACCTTGCTAGAGATATCAAAAAAATTTGGAACACCAACTTATGTATATGATGCATCTAAAATCAAGAGTCAATACGAAAGACTTATTAACTCATTTAAAAAGGTTAAAAAATTAAGAATAAATTATGCTGTAAAAGCATTATCTAATATTTCAATTTTAAAATATATAAATCAACTCGGTGCAGGAATTGACACGGTTTCAATTCAAGAAGTTATGATTGGTCTTAAAGCAGGATTTAACCCCGAAAAAATAATTTACACACCTAATGGAGTTTCAGTTGAAGAAATTCAAAAAGTTTCTGAAATGGGCGTAAATATAAACATAGACAACCTTAGTGTTTTAGAACAATTCGGAGGCTTAAATCCAGACATACCTATATGTATTAGAATCAACCCTCATGTTATGGCTGGAGGAAATAACAAAATTTCTGTTGGTCATATTGATTCTAAGTTTGGGATAAGTATACATCAAATTCCATTACTATTAAGAATAATAAAAAATACCAACATAAAAGTAAATGGAATTCACATGCATACTGGAAGTGACATTTTAGACATAGAAGTATTTATTCATGCAGCAGAAATTTTATTTGAGACAGCCTCTAAATTCAAAGATTTGGAGTTCATCGATTTTGGCAGTGGATTCAAAGTGCCTTACTCTCAAGGTGATAACGAAACAAACATTGAAGAATTAGGAAAAAAACTATCAAAAAGATTTAACGATTTCTGCAACGATTATGGGAAAGAATTAACATTAGCTTTTGAACCCGGCAAATTTTTAGTCAGTGAAGCAGGTAATTTTTTATGCTCAGTGAATTCTATAAAACAAACCACTTCAACAGTTTTTGCTCAAGTAGATTCTGGCTTTAATCACTTTGTAAGACCAATGATGTATGGATCAAATCATGATATTAAAAACATTTCTAATCCGAATGATAACGAAAGGTTTTATTCAGTTGTTGGATACATATGTGAAACGGATACTTTTGCAAACAACAAAAGAATATCTAGAATAAACGAAGGAGATGTTTTATGCTTTAAAAACGCAGGAGCCTATTGCTTTACAATGGCCAGTAATTACAATTCTAGATATAAACCGTCGGAAATTCTTTTATTAAACAACAAGGCAATTGAAATAAGAAAAAGAGAAAATATTGAAGATATTTTAAGAAATCAAGTAGAAGTTGCATTTTAGAATCAATCTATTACGCCTGAACCAATAAGCTCTTTATTTTTATACCATACTGCAAACTGACCTTTGCTAATAGCAGACTGCAAGTTTTCAAAAACCATAAAAACACCATCCTTGTCAAAAACTAATTTCGATTTTTGTAGAGGCTGACGATATCTTATTCTTGATTCATATTTATTATTCGAATTTTGATAATCAATGTCAGTTCTTACCCCATGAAAATTTTTGTTTTTTATAAATAATACCTTTTTAAATAAACCAGGATGATCTTTGCCCTCTCCTACATATACTATATTGTTGATTACATCTGTTTTAATAACAAACAAAGGTTCTTTACTTCCTCCTATAGCTAATCCTTTTCTTTGGCCAATTGTAAAAAAATGTGCTCCATGGTGCTCTCCCACAACAGTACCGTCATTTAAAGAATAATTAAATGATTTAGCAAGTTTTCTTAAATTATCAATTGAATCATTTGCATAATCCAAAGTGTTTAAATAAGGGGTAAAATCATTAGAAATTTTAACGACAACACCCTTTTTTATTTTTAATTTTTGCTGCAAAAACTCTGGAAGCTTAACTTTTCCAACAAAACACAAACCTTGAGAATCTTTTTTATCAGCAGTTACTAAGTTTTGTTTTTTAGCAATTAACCTAACTTCTTTTTTATATAGATCTCCAATTGGAAACATAACTTTAGAAAGTTGTTTTTGAGATAATTGACATAAAAAATAAGATTGATCTTTATTTAAATCTTTTCCAGCCAAAAGACTGAAATGATTGTTTTCTGAAACCACTCTACAATAATGACCAGTTGCAACATAGTCAGCTCCTAAGTTTTTAGCTATTTCTAAAAAAACATCAAATTTAATTTCCCTATTACATAAAACATCAGGATTAGGAGTATTACCAATCTTGTATTCATTAAACATATAGTCAATAATTCTTTCTTGATATTGTTTACTTAAATCTATTGTTTGAAAAGGTATTGATAATTTTTCTGCAACAATCATCGCATCGTAACTGTCTTCTACCCAAGGACATTCATTTGAAATAGTAACAGTTTCGTCATGCCAATTCTTCATGAAGATTCCAACAACATCATAACCCTGCTTTACAAGTAAATGAGCAGCTACGCTTGAATCCACTCCTCCCGAGAGAGCAACAACCACTCTAGTGTTTTTATTAGACATTGAAAAAAATTACTATTTCTTACCTTGAAGTTTTCTTTGTTTCTCAGCTTCTTCCATCATTTCTTGCATTTTTCTTTGAAACCTGTTTTGTTTTGTAGGCTTTTTCTTATTTTCCTGCACTTGTAATCTTATTTTTTCCTCATCAATAATGAAATACTTGATTGAAATCATAATTAATATTGTTAATATGTTGGAAATAAAATAATACAAACTAAATGCACTAGCATAATTATTAAAGAAAAACAACATCATAACAGGCATTAAATACATTATGAATTTCATATTAGGCATTCCTGGTTGTGATGTTTGCATTTGCGCACCTGATGACATTTTGGTGTAGAAAAATATAGCAATAGAAGCTAGAATTGGAAGAAGACTTATATGATCTCCATAAAAAGGAATACTAAAAGGAAGTTCAGCTATGGTATCATATGAGGAAAGGTCTTCAGCCCATAAGAATGATTTTCCTCTGAGCTGAAATGCTATTGGAAAAAAACAAAATAAGGCATAAAACACAGGTAGCTGAAGTAATGCCGGAACACATCCTAGCAAAGGGTTAGCACCTGCTTTATTATACAACTTCATAGTTTCCTGCTGTCTTTTAACCGCATCGTTTTTAAACTTTTCATTAAGCTCAGTTATTTCGGGCTTTATGACTTTCATTCTAGCTTGAGAAACATACGTTTTATAGGTTACTGGAGACATTACAACACGAGTAGCAATAGTCATTAAAATCACAGCAAGTCCAGCGGAAAAATATTTACTTAAAAACCCAAAAAAAGGAAAATAAATAAATCTATTAATCATACCGAAAATCCCCCAGCCAAAATAAATAGAATCATAAATTTTGTTGTCATACTCCTTTAAAATATCATAATCATTTGGTCCAAAATACCATTTCAATTGACTGTTAACTTCCGAACCTAAAAGATTTAAAGGAATTATAGAAGAATAATTTTTGGTAAACATTGCTTCTTTACCTTGATCTTCAAATAATTTTTTTGATTCAAATTGTACATTGTTTACTGGAGAATCTAATACCAAAATAGAGTTGAAAAAATGTTGACCATATGAAATCCATGATACTGAATCTTCGTTATCATCTGAATCTGAATAAGAGCTCAAATAATCCGTATCATCTCCATCATATTGATACATAAGCTGACTATACCTGTTTTCATAATCAATACTTTTAGCTTGTCTAAAAGCATCTAAACTCCAGTTCAAATTAACGTTTGAATTAGAGTCTATCAAAGAAGAAAAACCAGATGAACTAACATTAAAGTCAATCATGTATCCCGACTTAGGTATTTTATATTCAAATGAGATTGATTGATCAGCTGAAACAATTAATGACATTTTTAGAACATTGATTTTACCTTGCCTTTCCATTTCATAGGTAAAATTATAGTCAGAGGTATTTATTTTATTTCCGTTTTTTAGATTAAAATTTAAGCTGATGTTTTGATTATCATTTTTAATCAAAAACAAATCATCACCTTTATAATCAACATAATCTTTTAACTGAAGCTCAGTCAAAGAACCTCCTTTAGTATTAAATTTAAAAATAACATCATCATTTTCAATGACTATTTCTTCACTCTCCAACTCAGAATCTATTAGAATGCCATTAAAATTTGAGCTAACAACTTCATTTATATCTTTAATTGGATTTTTATTAATTTCAGTATCTCGGTTTTTTGAAATTATTTCTTTTTCTTCAATTGCGTTTTGCTCCAGATTTGGGATGGTAACATTAAACCAATAAAAAACAGCAGCGATAAGAAATAAAAATCCTATAATTTGATATATATCTAATTTATTTTCTTCCATTTTAATTTTTAGAATTATTATAGATTAAACAAGCTTGAACAAACGACACAAATAGTGGGTGTGGAGTCTCAACAGTACTTTTATATTCAGGATGAAATTGAACACCAACAAACCAATCATTTAAAGGAAGTTCAATTATCTCAACAAGTCCTGTTTTTGAGTTAATTCCACTTGTTTTCAACCCTGAGTCCTGTAAAACTTTTAAATAATCATTATTAAGTTCCCAACGATGCCTATGCCTTTCAGTTATTGATTTTGAATTATAAATTTTGTAACTCATAGAACCTTCGTCCAAATCACATGCCCAAGATCCTAACCTCATCGTTCCTCCTTTATTGACAATGTTTTTTTGATCTTGCATAAGACTAATCACGGGATGTAAAGTTTTTTCATCCATTTCAGTAGAATTAGATCCTTCGAGATTTAAAACGTTTCTAGAGTACTCTATAATTGCCATCTGCATCCCTAAACATATTCCAAAAAAAGGAATATTATTTTCTCTTACATATTTTATGGATTTGATCTTTCCCTCAATTCCTCTTGACCCAAATCCAGGAGCAACAATAATACCATCTAGCTTTGAAATTTGATTTTTAATTTGATCATCGTCTATGAACTCAGAATGTATTGAATGAATAACAACTTTTGTTTCATTTACAGAGCCTGCATGGACTAATGCCTCTAAAATAGATTTATAAGAATCCTGTAACTCAACATACTTTCCAATTAAACCAACATTAACAGTATTTTTAGGAAACTTCAATCTATTAACAAATTCTGTCCAACTTTCCATATTGGTTGAACTAAAATTTGAAATATCTAATTTTCTTAAAACAACCTTATCTAATTTTTCTTGTTCCATCATTAAAGGAACATCATATATTGTAGAAGCATCCTTTGATTGTATTACTGAATCAACATCAACATTACAAAAAAGTGCCAATTTGTTTTTAATTTCATCAGAAATATCGTGTTCAGTTCTGCAGACTAATATGTCTGCGTTAATTCCACTTTCCATTAATGTTTTTACAGAATGTTGAGTTGGTTTAGTTTTCAGCTCCTTGGCAGCAGATAAATACGGAACTAATGTAAGATGAATAACAAGACTGTTTGCACTACCTAATTCCCATCTTAATTGTCTAACAGATTCTATGTAAGGTAAAGATTCAATATCTCCTACCGTTCCACCAATTTCAGTGATTATAATATCAAATTCATTAGTATCTCCAAGTAGTTTTATTCTTCTTTTTATTTCGTTTGTAATATGTGGAATAACCTGAACAGTTTTGCCTAAAAAATCACCTCTTCTTTCTTTTTCAATAACTGTTTGATATATCTTTCCAGTCGTAACATTATTAGCTTGAGATGTTTCGACATTTAGAAATCTCTCGTAATGACCTAAGTCCAAATCAGTCTCTGCACCATCTGATGTAACATAGCATTCTCCATGTTCATAGGGGTTTAAAGTCCCAGGATCAACATTAATATAAGGATCTAGCTTTTGTATAGTTACATTTAATCCGCGAGATTGCAATAACTTGGCTAAAGATGCTGAAATAATTCCTTTTCCTAATGAGGAAGTAACACCTCCAGTAACAAATATATATTTAGTTTTAGGCATTAATATATTTTAAGGGATCAAAAATACAAAAAAAGAAAGTGACTCTGTTTTAAATTTAAAAATCAATACATTTTATTTCACAGAGGAGATTTCAAGAACTTCTAGATTATCATGCTTAATAAGTAAAATTGATTCGTTTATGTATCCTTGTTCTTTGTTTTTATAATTAAATCTATTTTGATAATATTTTGTTTCCCCTAAATCAACTGATTTTATCAGCTTTTTTCTATGAGCTGTACGTAAAATTAAATCAAGAGTAATTTCATATCCTCTTATTGCAATTTTATTTGGAAGTTTTCCAAAATCTTCAATAAATAACTCATTTAGTTCATTTAGTTCATCACCATAATTAGGAAAGAAATAGGATGGATAAGTAAATTTTAAATTACCTAGGTGTTGATATGAAATATTTTCGTTTTCGTAAGTTTCAGATCTATAAGAAGAAAAGAGATGAATATTTCTATCTTTTGAGATTTGAGAATTTAACAATGATGAAACACTAGTAATAATATTCAAATTTTGGGATTCTAAAAAAACTAAATTATTCTTTTTTTCAACCAGAAGTGAATCAGTAATATCAGGATCAACTAAACCCATAGTTAAATCAGTATCTATAAGCTCGGCGTAAGGAAAACGTTTTAAAAGTTTTTCCTTTACTTTTTCTGTGGATTTATCATAAATAATCATAACACAAGGATCTGGATCTATAGTAATTAAACTATCAACATGATTATACATTAACTCTCTTTGGGATTCAATGCTTGGTATTGATTGAAAAACATTTTTATTTATCTCAATTTTTTTTGAAGTCAAGGGAGATATAATAGGAACTTTAGAGTCTTTAAGATTTGATGAAAACCTATTAATATTTCTTGGTATTAAAGGACCTAAAATAAAGTCATAATTGTTAATACTTTTACTTTTAGATATGTTATCTATTTCTAAAAAGCTATTTTTATTATCATAAGTATCAATATGCGTTTTTATTCCTGTTTTTTTTACAGCTTTAAGAGCCGTAAGTACTCCACTATAAAAATCCAGAGATAAAGTTGTAAGGTTTAACTTTTCTAAATATTTTTTTGTGTTTTCGATAGAGTCTATTTCAATTTTATTTAAATTGAAAGGAGCTATAAAACCGAACTTAATCGACTTTTTTTTAGGAATACTATCAAATAAATTTTGATTTGTTTTGGTTGATACTAAAACTTCCTCCACAACTTTTTTTATGGTCTCTTCTAAAACAACAGTTGTTATAAATGGTATTTTTAATACCATTTTTTTTGATATTTTATCACCCTTTATTGAAGGATTATATTTTTTAATTAGATCTATAGGAACATCATATAAGTTGGAAATAGTAAATAAAGTTTGCTTTCTTTTAACCTTGTGCTCTATAAACTCAATGACTGAACTGGATTTAGAATTTTGATTTAAATCTTGAGAAAATCCAAATACAGAAACAAACAACAAAAGAAAAAAAATTTTAAAAACTCTCATTATTCCCATTCAATTGTTGCAGGTGGTTTTGAACTAATATCATAAACAACTCGATTCACCCCTTTTACATTATTAATAATCTTATTCGAAACTTCTTGTAAAAATTCATAAGGAAGATTTACCCAATCAGCAGTCATACCATCTGTAGATTCTACAGCTCTTAAAGCAACACATTGCTCATAAGTTCTTTCATCACCCATTACACCTACACTTTTGACAGGCAATAGTATTGCACCTGCTTGCCAAACCTTATCATATAAATCATTCTCTAATAAACCTGAAATAAATATATGATCAACTTCTTGAAGAATCCTTACTTTTTCATTTGAAATATCTCCTAATATTCTAATTGCTAATCCAGGTCCTGGAAACGGATGTCTTTTTAAAAGTCTATTTTCAATTCCTAAACTTTTTCCTACCCTACGCACTTCATCTTTAAAAAGCATTTTCAAAGGCTCAACTACAGAAAGTTTCATAAAATCCGGAAGTCCACCAACGTTATGATGTGATTTAATAGTCGCAGAAGGTCCTTTTACTGAAATTGATTCAATAACATCAGGATAAATAGTGCCTTGAGCTAACCATTTAGCTCCATTGATTAACTTGGACTCTTGATCAAAAATATCTATAAAAGATTTTCCAATAATTTTTCTTTTTTCTTCAGGGTCACTAATGCCTGACAAATTATCAATAAAATACTTTGAAGCATCAACACCCTTAACATTTAATCCCATTCCTTTGTACTGGTCTAAGACATCACTGAACTCATTTTTTCTTAGTAATCCATTGTTTACAAAAACACAATGAAGGTTTTCTTTAATAGCCCTATGGATTAAAACTGCTGCAACAGTGGAATCAACTCCACCAGAAAGACCCAGAATCACTTTATCTTGTCCAACTGTATCTTTAATTTCCTGAATTGTTTTTTCAGAAAAAACATCTGGAGTCCAATCAGGATTTACGTTTGCTATTTTTATTAGAAAATTTTCTAAAATTTTCTTACCATCTTTTGAATGGTAGACTTCAGGATGAAATTGAATAGCATAAAGCTCCTCCTCTTCAATTGAGTAAGCAGCATTTTTAACATCTTGAGTACTTGCAATACATTTGGAATTTGAAGGAAGATTTTCAATTGTATCACTATGACTCATCCATACTTGAGAACCAAGTTCAACATTTTCAAACAATTTACATTCTGAATCTATAGTGGTTAATTTGGCTCTTCCATATTCTCTTTTGTTCGAGGGTATAACTTTACCGCCAAAAAAATGCGAAATATATTGTGCACCATAACAAACTCCTAATAGTGGTTTTTTCCCTTTTATTTTTGAAAGATCGATATGCAAAGCGTCCTTTGATCTTACTGAAAATGGAGATCCTGAAAGAATTATAGCTTTAAAAGAATCTAAATCAACATCCAAATTATTGTAGGGGTGAATTTCACAGTAAACAAATAACTCTCTTACTCTTCTAGCAATTAATTGAGTGTATTGCGATCCAAAATCAATAATAAGTACTTTATCTTCCATATTCAAAATTACTACTAAATCATAAAAAAACTCATTGGAAATCAGTTAAAATTCAAGAATTAAAAATTCTTTATTAAATGGATCTATATTTTTAATTAAACTCTCTATTAAATCAATTTTATTTTCATTATAAAAGGTTGAAAAATTAACTTGCCTTTCTTGAAAAGAATCATTTGGAAATAATTCATTTTTTAAAGCAATTAATCTTGATAAACTATCTTTATGCACCCTTTTTTCAGCTTTAATTAATCGTTTTTCAAGATTCTCAATTCCATTAATCTGTTTTTTTTCCTGTGCCCTAACAGCACCTAAAAAGGATTTGTCAGTAAGTTTAGCTAACTTATGAAATTGTGAAAAATTTTGTTTGATTATATTTTTTTGATTAGATAAATCAATCTTTATTTTTGAATTTTTCAATAAATAAAGCTGTTTTAATTTATTTGAATTATCAAATAAATTAGATATTGAAATTTTGAATTTTTCGCATTTATCTTTTTGCTTTTTTGAAATAAACAAAACAGATGATCTAACAGATAGTATAGGGAAAGTAATTTTTTTTAAATTAAAATATTCTTTAAGCTGAAGCCAATAAGCCACTTCACTTCCACCACCAACATATGCTAAATTTGGTAAAATAAATTCTTGATAAACCGGTCTTAATAATGCGTTTGGAGAAAATCTCTCTGGATGTTTATTAACCTCATTTATTATTTCACTTCTAGTGAAAGAAATATCTGTTTCCAAAATATTAAATACTCCATCATTTTTTTCTATCCTAGCTCTTAAATTATCTTTAATATAAAATAAATTAATTTCTCTTGAATTAACTTGAGGATTATAAGAATTATTAAAAACTTTATTTAACTCATTATTAGTATTTTGAACATTTTTATTTGAATTATTATTTAATAATTCGTCTATAATAATTTCTGAAAAAAGGTTTTTCAAATGCTTATTATCTGGTTCAATAACTAACAATCCATATTTCCCAAATAAACTATGCACAAGATTCAAAGTAGCAATAGATAAATTTTTATTTTTCAAATAGCACGATTCAAAAAGAGATAAAAGATTCTTGAAATCTGAAAAATTAAAATACTTTTTCATTTCATCATAAACATTTTCTAATCCATCTGTATTTAGCCTGCCAACAGGACCTTTAGAGTTTAAATTCCAACGAAATTTTTTATTTTTATAGTTGAAGAAATTAATTTCTTCAAAATCATGATCTTCTGAAGCCATCCAAAAAACAGGAACAAAATTATTTTGCGGATGTTTCTTTTTTAATTTTTTACAAATATTTATTGTATCAATAATTTTATAAAAAAAATACAAAGGACCAGTAAATAAATTTAACTGATGACCGGTAGTTACAGTGAAAGTGTTTTTTAATTTTAAATCCTCTATTAACTTAATTTGAATAGATTTATTTGAAACTGATTGATATTGCTTTTTAAGTTGATTACTTAAAACTGTTCTAAAATCAGCATTATATTGTCTCCTCTTTTCATCTAACTGTCTTTTATAATTTTCTAATTTATTTGATCTGTTATAAAAAGAATTTAATTTCTTCTTATCGTTTATATAATCAAGGGTGATGTTAGGTAAGTGATTTGATATGTTAGAATCTATATAAGACAAATCTTTTTTAATAAATATACATTATATGATTAAGATTCTGGTGATCCATATAAATCAAATTCTGTAGAACTAGTAATTTTTAAATTGGTAAAATCTCCAATTTTTAAATAATATTCACTTGCATCTATTAAAACTTCGTTATCAACGTCGGGTGAATCATGTTCTGTTCTTCCTACATAAAAAGCCCCTTCTTTTCTATCTATTACACATTTATATGTTTTACCAATTTTAGTTTGATTTATTTCAAAGGAAATTTGAGACTGAATGTCCATAATTTCGTTCATTCTTTTAATCTTAACATCTTCAGAAACATCATCAACTAAATTGTAAGCATGAGTATTTTCTTCGTGGCTGTATGTAAAGCAACCTAATCTATCAAATCTAGTTTCAGAAACCCATTGCTTGAGTTCGTTAAACTCTTGATCTGTTTCTCCAGGGTAGCCAACTATTAATGTGGTTCTTATGGCTATAAGAGGATTAGACAATCTAATTTGATTAATTAAATCAATTATATTTTCTTTTTTTGATCCCCTTCTCATTGATTTCAATATTTTTGTAGAAATATGCTGTAAAGGAATGTCCAAATAATTACAAACCTTTGGCTCATTTTTAATAACCTCTAATACATCAACTGGAAAACCATTTGGAAAAGCATAATGAAGTCTTATCCACTCAATACCATTAACTTTAACCAGTTCTTTAAGCAGACGTGATAATTCTCTTTTTTTATAAAGATCTAATCCATAATATGTTAAGTCTTGAGCGATCAATATCAATTCTTTTACACCATTTGATGCTAATTTTGATGCTTCAGTTATAATATCTTCTATAGATTTTGATTTGTGTTTTCCTCTCATAAGTGGAATAGCACAAAAAGAACAAGGTCTATCACAACCTTCAGATATTTTTAAGTATGCATAATTTTTTGGAGTTGTAGTTAGCCTTTCTCCAACCAGTTCATGCTTATAATCAGCTTTTAAGGCTTTCAATAGTTTTGGCAAGTCGGTTGTTCCAAAATATTGATCAACATTGGGAATTTCTTTTTTTAAATCAGGCATATATCTTTCACTCAAACAACCTGTAACAAATAACTTGTCAATTTTACCATTTTGTTTTTTTGATGAATAATCTAAAATTGTATCTATAGATTCCTGTTTTGCATTATCAATAAAACCACAAGTATTTATAACAACTATATTACCTTCCTTTTCATGCACCACATCTTTATTGTTTGCCTTAAGCTGCCCCATTAAAACTTCAGAATCATATACATTCTTTGAACAACCAAGAGTTACTACATTAATTCTGTTTTTTTTCGAATATTTTGTTCTCAATGTTTAAAGTTTATGATTTTTTAAAAAAAGAGTCTACAAATTCTTTTTTGTCAAAGAGTTGTAAATCTTCAACACCCTCACCAATGCCAATAAATTTAATTGGAATATTAAATTGATCAGAAATTCCCAAAACCACACCTCCTTTAGCTGTTCCATCTAATTTAGTTACAGCCAGTGAAGTAATTTCGGTAACATTTGTAAATTGTTTTGCCTGTTCAAAAGCATTTTGACCAGTTGAACCATCAATAACCAACAAAACTTCATGTGGTGCATTTATATTTTTTTTCTGCAGAACTCTTTTAATCTTAGAAAGTTCGTTCATTAAATTGGCTTTATTATGTAATCTTCCAGCGGTATCGATTAACACAATATCAATATTTTTATTTATAGCAGATTCTAATGTGTCAAAAGCAACAGAAGCAGGGTCGCTGCCCATATCCTGCTTTACTAACTCTACTCCTACTCTATCTGTCCAAACTTGTAACTGACCAATTGCTGCTGCTCTAAAAGTATCAGCAGCTCCAACCATAACTTTTAATCCAATTGATTTATAATAATTGGCCATTTTTCCAATAGATGTAGTTTTACCAACCCCATTGACTCCAACAACTAAAATAACATGAGGTTTGTTTGTATCAAAAGAAAAGGTATTATTATCCTCTGAATCACAAATAATTTTTATGATTTCTTCTTTCAAAATCAAGTCTAATTCAGATGAATTAAGAAATTTGTCTTTAGCTACTCTCTCCTCAATTTGATCAATTATTTTTAATGTTGTTTTTACACCAACATCAGAACTAATTAAAATTTCCTCTAAATTATCTAAAACCTGATCATCAACTTTACTTTTACCTATAACTACTTTAGAAATTTTATTAAAAAAAGATTCATTACTTTTTTTTAAACCTTTATCTAA
>PADT01000061.1 GCA_002700465.1 Flavobacteriaceae bacterium
TAAATTTATAGAGCTTAAACCAAGATCTAGCAAAACAATATATGTCAAAACTAAAAAAATTGAAGAAACAGTTTCTCTAGAATTCGAAATTTTAAATTATGTGATTGCCCCTAAAACAAACCTTAAAACAATAAAAACCATGAATATAAATTAAGTGATGTGGTGCCAAAAGCTCTAATTATTGTAACTCAATATTCAAAATTTTATTTTTAAAAAATTCTATAGAACCTTCATCAAATTTTGGTTTTCTAAACCTGATCTGTTTTTTTGTAGAAAAACCATACTGTTCAGTTGGAATTCCAATAAAATTTTTATCTACTACGTTATTAAAGTTTTCATCCAATAAAATTGATATGAAATAAGTTCCTTTAGGTAAATTAATGATGGTAGAAAACTTACCTTTTTGAACCTTTTCTTTAAAAGCATAGTCAAAACCAACCATTTGACCTGAGCTATTTGTTTTATTAGTATTCCATGAGTATGAGTCAGACCAAATTGCAATCATTAAATTTCCTGAGGACTTAATATTAGAAATATTTAATTTCATCTCAAATAATTCCGAGTTATTTTGTGACAACAATTCAATGTTTAATAGTAAAATAAATACTATAAAAAATTTGTTCATTAGTTTTTTTAGCGACCCAGGGAGGATTCGAACCCCCAACCGTCAGAGCCGAAATCTGATATTCTATCCAGTTGAACTACTGGGCCTATTTATTATATAAGTTTTGAGCGTACAATATTTGATATAGTTTTTCCATCTGCTTTTCCAGAAAGTTTAGTTGATGCAATACCCATTACTTTTCCCATGTCTTTCATTCCTTTAGCTCCAGTCTGACTAATAATTTCACTAATTAATTTATCAAGATCTTCTAAACTAATTTGAGCTGGTAAAAATCTCTCAATTATATTAGATTGACTAATCTCAATATCTGCTAGTTCTAATCTATTTTGTTTCTTATATATTTCTGCACTTTCTTTTCTTTGTTTCACTAATTTTTGAAGAATTTTAATTTCATCTGATTCTTGAATATTACCATCTGAACCCTTTTGGGTTTGAGCTAACAAAAGTGCTGATTTAATTGCTCTTAAAGACTCCAATTCATCAACATTTTTTTCTTTCATTGCTGATATAATTGAACTTGATATTTTATCTATTAATTTCATATAATTTTATTTTAATCCACGTTATCATGTAAAAACGAATTATTGGTTCGCAAATTAATCTCTCCGTTTAAATCTTCACTTATAACTGATCTGGAAGATTCAAATTGATGTACACTATCTAAACTAACACCAGCTCTTTTAAAAGCAGGTTCATTCTCCATAGATTTAATATTATTAGCTTTAGTAAAACTGTAATTATATTGCTTTAATTTAATTTTTCGTTCCTCAGTTCTTTTAGATAATCCATCAGCTATTGAGCTGTTCAAAGGATTTAAAACAATTTCCTTGTTGTCTGCTTTAATTTCAGATACCAAAGGCTCAACAGTATTATTAATTTCATAATCATCGATACCCGATTTATTAGCATTTGTTCCGTTAATCTCGGTTACAGGAATGATATGAATAGGATTTACAACTTCTATTTCGTTTACATCTTCAATTAGTTCATGAACAATTTTATCTGACTCAATTGTTTGTTTTTTTAATGGCATATCAAAATCAAATGAAACTTGATCAATAGGTTTAAGTTCCTCAGGTGAAGTAACTTCAATTTCATTTATTTTCAGTGAAACATCATTGATTTCTATTTCATCTTCATTAATTTTTAAATCTGAAATCACTTCCTCATAATCAACATGAATATCATTTATAATCTTAGTATTATCTGTATTTTCCATTTCAGAATTAGTGTTTTTAAAATCGATCGAATTTGAGGCAAAATCAAATTGTAAAGAATCTTTTTTATCAATCATAGTGTCAGAACTTAGATTATGAACATATTCACTATTTTCATCAAGATTATGAATTATTTTTTTTGGATCAGAATGTATGATTTCGTCTTGTTGATTAGGGTCAAAACCAGTAGCGATTACTGTAACAGAAATCGAGCTTTCTAAATTCAAATCCTCACCTACTCCCATTATAATATTAGCTCCGTGCCCAGCTTTTTCTTGAATATAGTCATTAATAAGACCTATTTCATCAATTGTTATTTCTTCTTTTCCAGAAACAATTAGTAATAAAACGTTTTTAGCTCCTGTAATTCTATTATCATTTAAAAGTGGGGAATCAAGAGCAGATGAAATAGCTTCAATTGACCTTTTAGTACCTGCAGCCGTAGAAGATCCCATTATAGCATTTCCGCTATTTGATAGTACTGTTTTAGCATCTTTTAAATCAATATTTTGAGTATAATGATGAGTAATAACTTCAGCTATTCCTCTTGACGCCGTAGCTAGCACTTCATCAGCTTTTGCAAATCCCTCTTTAAATCCTAAATTTCCGTAAATATCTCTTAAATTATTATTATTAATAACAATTAAGGCATCTACTTCTTTTCTTAATTTTTCAATTCCTGTTTTGGCTTGCTGCTCTCTTATCTTACCTTCAAATTGGAATGGCATAGTAACTATTCCAACAGTTAATATATCCATCTCTTTAGCTAATTTTGAGATTACTGGAGCTGCTCCAGTACCAGTTCCTCCTCCCATTCCTGCAGTTATAAAAACCATTTTAGTATTAGTTTCAAGCATTTTCTTTAAATCATCAAAACTTTCAACTGCTGCTTTTTCTCCAATTTCAGGATTTGCCCCAGCTCCTAAACCCTCTGTTAATGAAATACCAAGCTGAATTTTGTTCTCAACTTTACTGTTTTCTAAAGCTTGTGAATCGGTATTACATACAACAAAATCAACTCCTTTTATTCCCTTAGAGTGCATGTAGTTAATTGCATTACTTCCACCACCACCAACTCCGATGACTTTTATTACATTACTTTGATTTTTTGGTAAATCAAATGGCAAATTATTTATTTCTGGGTTTAAGTGCATAATCTTTAATTTATTCGGCGTTATCTAAAAATGTTTTTATTTTTTCTGTAAACTGTTCAAAAATTGTTAACCTTTCACTTTGATTTGTTTCATCAATTTCTTCAAGTTCATTTTGATCTATATCTTCTTTTTTATTACTTTTTTTACTAATTCTTGTTGAATTCATAACCAAACCTACAGCTGTAGCATACATAGGGCTCGAAATATCTATCGAATTATTTCCTGCTAAATGTTCGCTTGGGTGACCCAACCTAGTATCCATTCCTGTTATGTATTCAACAAGTTGTTTTAAATGTTTTAATTGACTACCACCTCCAGTTAAAACAATACCAGCAATCAATTTCTTTTTCTGTTCTTCATGTCCATAATTTTTAATTTCTATATAAACCTGTTCGACTATTTCAACAACTCTTGCATGAATAATTTTTGATAAGTTTTTAAGAGTAATTTCTTTTGGATCTCTTCCTCTTAAGCCTGGAATTGAAACAATTTCATTTTCTTTATTTTCTCCAGGCCAAGCAGAACCAAATTTAATTTTCAATAGTTCAGCTTGTTTCTCTATAATTGAACACCCTTCTTTTATATCTTCAGTAATAATATTACCGCCGAAAGGTATTACTGACGTATGACGAATAATTCCATCTTTAAAAATTGCTAAATCAGTTGTTCCTCCACCTATATCAATTAAAGCAACACCAGCTTCTTTTTCTTCCTGACTTAATACAGCATCAGAGGAAGCTATAGGCTCTAATGTAATTCCTTCAAAATCAATCCCTGCACTCTTAATACATCTAGCTATATTTTTAATAGAAGAGACTTGACCTACTACTACGTGGAAATTTGCTTCTAATCTTCCACCAAACATTCCTATTGGTTCTTTAATTTCAGCCTGACCATCAACCTTATAATCTTGAGGAAGTACATGAATTATTTCTTCTCCAGGAAGCATAACTAGTTTATAAACTTGATTTATTAGTTTGTCTAAATCGTCATTATTAATAACGGTATCAGAATTAATCCTAGTTATGTAATCGCTGTGCTGAAGACTTCTAATATGTTGACCTGCAATCCCAACTATAACTTTATCAATTTTTTCAGATGAATTTAGTTCTGCTTCACTAACAGCTAATTGAATAGATTGAATTGTTTGAGTAATATTATTTACAACTCCACGATGAACGCCTAAACTTTTTGATTTACCAATTCCAATTATTTTTAACTTACCATATTCATTCAAAGATCCAATTAATGCAACAATTTTAGTTGTACCTATATCTAATCCAACAAATAAATTTTTTGTTTCCATATTTATTTTCTTTGTATTATAACCTGGTTTTTAAAATCAAGATTAACGGATTTCAAACTATCTAATAAACCAGATGAATAAACAGTATTGAAAAATGCTTCATAATTTTTAAATTTCGAAACATAATTTCCATCACTAATTAAATTCAAATTATATTGAAAACCGTCAATATTAAATATTAATTTATTATTTGACTTAGTTAATCCTGCAATATGATTTGATAAAAATTTATGATTTTTTATGTAGATACCTAAATCACCAAACATTTTTAAATCAATCGAATCTACAATACTTAAAATCATTGGACATGTTTCGGAAAAACTTTTAGATAATGGCATTTTTTTTCCATCAGCATCAACATAATACTTTTCATTCAAAACTCTAAACACTGGATTTTTTTCTTTAATATTTACCCCCAATTTTCCATCAATACTAATTGACACTTCAGCTGAACTTACATATTCATTTGATAGAATTATACGTTCAAATTCCTCCAAATTTAAATTACTTTTCAAAATTTCATTAGAAAATAATTTACTTTGTGTTAACAATTTATTAACCGAATCTTTGGAGATAAATTTAAAATCAGTATTCACATAAGTTAAGTCAACAAAGTCAATAATTCTACTCTGATTTTTATTAAAACTAAATAATGTCAATAGACAAACAGTCAGTATTAAGAAAGACATTTTTAGTATATTTAAATTCATATTAAATAAGAATATTATTTTTAATTATTTCAACCTCATCAGCAATATCTCCAGCGCCCATTATTATAAAAACTTCAGAATCAGATTCTCTTAAAAAATTTGATAAATCTGACTTTTTTAATATTGATTTGTTTTTATTATCAATTAATTCTAATAATTTATCAGAACTGATATTAGTAATAGGTTTTTCTCTTGCAGGATATATTTCTGTTAAAATGATATTATCAAATTTTGATAAAATTTCTGCAAATTCATACATAAAATCTCTTGTTCTTGAAAATAAATGTGGTTGAAAAATAGCAGTATTTGTTTTGTCAGGATATAAATCTTTTATAGTGTCATAAACAGCTTTTATCTCACTTGGGTGATGAGCATAATCATCTATTATAATTTTTGGTGTGTATAATGCATAGCTAAATCTCCTTTTAACCCCTAAAAATGAAGATAAAGAATTAGCAATGGATTTGTCATCAATATTCAATTCTTTTCCAATCGCAAATGCAACAAGTGCATTTAATGCGTTATGTTTTCCAGGCATATTAAACTTCACAGAATCTATTGAAACATCACCATAATTTATATTAAAAAAAGAAGAAGATTTGAAATTAGAATAATTAGAAATAAAATATTCGCATTTAGAACTAAATCCATATGAAACACCCCCTAGTAAAGTTTTTTCATTTGAGAATAGTACTCCTTTTGGTTTAATATTATCAATAAATTGGTTGAATGATTTATTTAATTCTTCGTTTGAATTATAAATATCCAAATGATCAGGGTCAACAGATGTAACACAAGCTATATTTGGAAATAAAGAATGAAAAGATCTGTCAAACTCATCAGCTTCAACTAACACGATATCATTACCGTTTTGTAATAAGTTTGAGTTATAATTTTCAGAAATTCCACCAATAAAAGAAGTGAAGCTTATATTGTTTTCATAAAGTATATGAGACAAAATTGATGAAGTTGTAGTTTTACCGTGAGTTCCTCCAATCGCAATACAAAATTTATTTTGAGAAATCAATCCAAGGAGTTCTGACCTTTTTAAAATTCTAAATCCATTTTCTTTAAAATAATTAAACTCTTTATTAGATTTAGAAATAGCAGGAGTATAAACTATCAGGGTTTCTAATTGATTTAAAAACTTAGATGGAATATTTATAACATCATCATTACAGTGAATTTCAGCACCTTTTTCAGAAAGTAATTTAGTAATACTAGAATTCACTTTATCATATCCAGCTACAAGTTTGTTTTCGTTAATAAAATAAAAAGCCAAAGAAGACATCCCTATTCCGCCAATACCTAAAAAATAAATTCTTGTATAATTATTAATCATTTCAAAAATTTTTTAATATAATTAACAATATCCTCTGTTGCAGTAGGTCTTTCAATTTTTTTAATTGATTTTGATAATTTTAAAGAGTATTCTTTATTATTATATATTTTTTCAAAAACTCGATTAAACTCAGTGTCCAAATCTTTTTCCATTACAATTTCTGCTGAGTTTAAATTCACAATAGACATTGCATTTTTAGTTTGGTGGTCTTCTGCTACGTTAGGTGAAGGAATAAAAATTACTGGCTTACCAACAATACATAGTTCAGAAATCACACTTGCACCAGATCTTGATATGATATAATCAGCTGCTTGATAAGCATGGTTCATTTTTTTTATAAACGGCTTAACTTTTACAATATCTGTTTCAAGTGACTGGAATTTTTGAAAATAATGATTTCCACATTGCCATAGAATTTGAACTCCTAAATTCTTGAAATAATTTAAATTGGATTCAATAAATTCATTAATTTTTAATGCTCCTAAACTTCCTCCCAAAACTAACAAGGTTTTTTTGTTCGTGTTTAGGTTAAAAAACTCTAATGAAACTTTCTTTGAGATTGTTGATAAATAAATATCTTTTCTAACAGGGTTGCCAGTAAATAATAATTTGGATTTTGGGAAATATCTTTCCATTTTTAAATAAGAAACACAAATGTAATTGACTGATTTAGATAGAATTCTGTTGGTAATTCCTGGGTAAGAATTTTGTTCTTGAATTAAAGTTGGTATTTTTAATTTTGAAGCAACATATAAAACTGGACCACTAGCAAATCCTCCAGTTCCTACTACAAAATCTGGTTTAAATTTTTTAATGATAAAATAAGATTTTACAATACTTGAAATAATCTTTAATGGGATTAATAAATTTGAAAAATGTAATTTTCTATTAATTCCACTAATCCATAACCCGATAATATCGTATCCATATTCGGGAACTTTTTGCATTTCCATTCGATCAGATGAACCGACAAATAATATTTTATTATTTTCAAATCTTGTAGATAATTCTTCGGCAATAGAAATAGCAGGATAAATATGCCCCCCTGTACCTCCACCCGAAATTAAAAATCTATTCTGTTTCACTTAGTATATTTAAAGGGTTATCAGTATTTAAAATATCTGTTGATTCTTTAGAACTTATACTTAAAACTATACCAAGTGCTAGAAAAGTCATCCAAATAGATGTTCCACCAGTACTTATTAATGGTAAGGGCTGACCAGTAACAGGGAAAAGCTGAACTGCAACTCCCATATTAATGAATGCTTGAAAAATTATAGGTAGTCCTGATCCTAATGCCAATAATTGTCCAAAAACAGTATTAGACTTATACGATACTATTATTATTCTAAAAAGTAATAGTAGGTAAAGAAACAATACACTAACTGCTCCAACAGTTCCGTATTCTTCAGTAATTATTGCATAAATAAAATCAGATGTGCTTTGGGGAAGAATATTTTTCATTGAGCTTTTTCCTGCTCCAACTCCGAAAACCATACCAGATGCTATTGCAGATTTAGCTCTTAAGATTTGATAATTATTTTCAGAATTTTCAGATGATGAAAAATTTTCAATTCTACTTATCCATGTATCTATTCTATTAGGCATTAAATCTGGATAATTTTTCACAGTTAAAAAGAAAAGTGAAAAAAGGATTATTCCAGAAAATCCTATACCTAGTAAATATTTAAAAGGATATCCTCCGATGAAAATTAAAGTAATTATCATCAAAAATATCATAGCAGCAGTCGAAAAATTTGAAGGTAAAATTAAAAATACTATTAATATAATAGGAACCCAAAGAGGGATTATAGTTTTGAAAAAACTTATTTTTTTATTATAATTTTTAGATAAATAAAATGAAACATAAACCATTAATACAACTATAGCCATCGACGAGGGCTGAAAAGACAAACCAATAATAGGTAACTTAATCCATCTACTTGCATTAGCCCCATCTATTAAATTACCCTGTAAAGAAGTAAGGATTAAAACAGCTATTATAAAAGGTAATGCTAGCTTTGATAATCCTTTAAAATATTTGTATGGAATCAAATGTGTGCCGTACATTATTAAAATACCAACTGTTACAATTGCAAGATGTTTTAAAACATTTGATAAAACAAAACTATTTCCAAAATTAGAGCTTGCACTGTAAACAGGTAAAAAAGAAAAAACTGCCAATAGTATAACTATTGACCAAATTATCTTATCTCCTTTAATTTTTTCTAAAAATAAATTCATTATAATTTTCTTACCGCTGCCTTGAACTGATTCCCTCTATCTTCGTAATTTTTGAATAAGTCAAAACTTGAACAAGCCGGTGACAATAACACATTATCTTTTGGTTCAGCAATTTTATATGCATTTTTAACAGCTTCAACCATATTTTCATTTTCTATAATTATCTCAACAAAAGGAGAAAATGATTCTATAATTTTTGAATTATCAATTCCAATACAAATAATTGCTTTGACCTTTTCTCTTACCAAAGGAATTAAATCGTCGTAATTATTTCCCTTGTCTACTCCACCAACAATCCAAACAGTTGATGATTTCATAGAATCTAAAGCGTAAAATACAGCGTTTACATTAGTGGCTTTAGAATCATTGATATATTTTACTTTTTGAATAGTTAATACATGTTCAAGTCTATGATTTATAGATTGAAAATTCCCTAATGATTCCCTGATTTTTTGATCGCTAATATTTAAAATTTTTGCTACCGTTGCAGCAGCCATATTATTTTGAACATTATGCTTTCCTTTAATGGATAAATTTTCAATTGGTATCATAAAACTGGTGTTATTTATATTAGAATTAATATTATCGTTTTTAACATAAGTAAGATTATTTCCATGTATATTTTCATATGAAAATGGAATTTTTATTGAATTGATATTTCTATTGCTTAGCTCAGAAATGATTTTATCATCATCATTATTATAAATAAAATAATCCGAGGATGACTGATTAGAAATAATATTAAATTTTGAGTTAACATAATTCTGAAAATCATAATTATATCTCTCTAAATGATCAGGGGATAAATTGATAATTATTGAAATAAATGGATTAAAATTTATTATATCATCTAATTGAAAACTACTTAGTTCTAAGACAACATATTCAAAGTCATTTTTGGCAGTTAAAAAAGAAAAACTGTTACCAATATTTCCTGCTAGTCCAACACTTTTTCCTGAACTTTTAAGAATATGGTAAATAAGAGAGCATGTTGTTGTTTTACCATTAGAACCGGTAACTGCAATTAAAATAGAATTTGTAAATCTGTAAGCAAATTCAATTTCTGAAATTATTGGAATATTTTTAGATTTAATTTTGATAATTATATCAGAATTATTAGAAATTCCCGGACTTTTAATAATCTCTCTAGCTTTGAGAAATTTTTCTAGAGTATGCCCTCCTTCTTCATAATTAATTTGATTATTTTTTAATATTTTTTTATATTTTTTTTCTATAGTATTGAATTCTGAAAGAAAAACATCGTATCCGTTCTTGTTAGCAAGAAAGGCTGCTCCAACACCACTTTCTCCACCACCAATAACAACAATACTATTTTTCATCATTATCTAATTTTTAAAGTTATTAAAGAGAGAATCGCTAATAAAATTCCAATTATCCAAAATCTCACTACAATTTTACTTTCATGTAATCCAGATTTTTGGAAATGATGGTGAATAGGTGACATAAGAAAAATTCTTTGCCCTATGCCTTTTTTACTCTTGGTATACTTAAAATAAGTTACTTGAATTATTACAGATAAAGTTTCTATAAGAAAAATACCACAAATAAGAGGAAGCAATAACTCTTTTCTTACAATTATAGCTATAACTGCTATAACACCTCCAATAGTAAGGCTACCAGTATCTCCCATAAAAACTTGAGCAGGAAAAGTATTGTACCATAAAAACCCTATCAGACCTCCAATAAAAGAAGAAATAAAAACAACTACCTCACCAACGCGGGGTATATACATTATATTCAAATACTCAGAAAAAATTATATTTCCGGAAACCCAAGCAAACACACCCAATGTGATGGTAATAATTACTGAAGAACCAGCTGCTAAACCATCGATTCCATCTGTTAAATTAGCACCATTAGAAACTGATGTAATTATTAAAATAACAAAGAATACAAAAACAATTATACTTATAGTTTTACTTTCACTAGCCGTTAATGAACTAAAAAATGAATAATCAAATTCATTATTTTTTAAAAAGGGCACCGTTGTTTTAGTAGACTTATATTCTGAGTTAACTGTAACTTTCTGGATATTGTTTGAATCTAAATTATTTTGATTTTTTAAAGTTACCTGCGGATGAAAAAATAAAGTTAAACCCACAATTAAACCAAGACTAACCTGTCCTATAATTTTAAATTTACCTTTAAGTCCTTTCTTGTTTTTTTTAAATACTTTAATATAATCATCTAAAAAACCTATAGCTCCAAGCCAAGCAGTTGTAAAAAGAAGAATAATGATATAGATATTGGTAAAGTTTGAAAAAAGTAAAACTGGAATTATAGTAGAAAAAATAATAATAAGTCCACCCATAGTTGGTGTACCTTTTTTTTCCTTTTGGCCAATCAAACCTAAATCTCTAATTGATTCACCTATTTGTTTTTTATTTAAAAAATTAATTATTTTTTTGCCGAAAATAATTGAAAAAAATAATGAAAAAATAAATGCTAAAGATGATCTAAAAGAAATATACTGAAATAAACTAGCTCCTGTTAACTGGAATTGATTTTCTAAGTATTCAAATAAAAAATAAAACATTTTACTTATTAATTTTTAGAGATTCTATTAAAATTTTTTTATCGTTAAATTTCATTTTTTCTTTTCCTGTAATTTGATATTTCTCGTGTCCCTTACCGGCTATCAAAATAACATCGTTTTTTCTTGCTAATTCACATGCTTCTTGAATGGCTTTCCTCCTATTTATTTCTAAAATAAACTTATGTTTATCTTTATTTTTTACTCCACTTTTCATTTGATCTATTATCAAAATAGGATCCTCAGATCTTGGATTGTCAGATGTAAAAATCACTTTATCGCTAAGGGAGCAAGCTATTTTACCCATCAAAGGCCTTTTTTCTTTGTCCCTATCACCACCACATCCAATAACAGTTATCAATGATTCATTTAGATTCTTAATATCATTAATTGTGTTTAATACATTTTTTAAGGAATCTGGGCTGTGTGCATAATCAATTATTCCGATTTTATCACTATTTAAATTAATTAACTCAAATCTACCCTCAGGTGAGTTTAATGAACTGATCTTTTGCAAGATTGATTCATCTGAAATATTAAATACTTTAGCAACACAAAAAACTGTAAGTATATTGTATGCATTAAAAGTTCCTGTTAGCTTAGTCCATAATTCAATATCATTTATTAGTAGTTTCATTCCATTAAAATCTTTTTCTAAAATTTTTAAAGAAAAATTTGAATTAAATTTCAAAGAATATGAAAAGATTTCACAAACAGCATTTTGAACCATATAATTGCCATTCTTATCATCAACATTAGTTATAGCAAAACTTGATTTAGGTAAAGAATCAAAAAATATTTTTTTAACATCTCGATAGTCTATAAAAGATTTATGATAATCTAAATGGTCATGAGATAAATTTGTAAAAACACCAACATCAAAACTTAAATTATAAACTCTCATTTGTGAAATTGCATGAGATGATACCTCCATAAAACAATATTCGACTTTCGAAATAACCATTTCGTTTAAAATATAGTTTAGATATAATGAATCAGGAGTAGTTTGATTAGCGTTAAATTTAATATTATTAATCAAAATTATGTTAGTAGATATTAATCCAACTTTTTTGTTAAAACTTTTGAAAAGCTGATACATTAATGTAGTACTAGATGTTTTACCATTCGTTCCTGTAACTCCAATAAGTTTTATTTTTTGTGAAGGATTGTCATAATAATTTGAAGATATTAGGGCTAATGTTTTTCTTGAATCAATAACAATAATATAGGTAACATCTTTTGTAATTTGACTTGGAACTGAATTGCATATAATGGCTTTTGATCCGTTTGATATAGCGTTACTTATAAAACTATTTCCGTCTGATTTATAGCCCTTTATAGCTATGAATAAATCATTTTTTAAGATTTTTTTAGAATTAAATTCTATCTTATTTATATTAATATCTGTATTACCAATAACAGACTGAATTTCTACTTTGTATAATATGTCTTTTAATAATTTCATGTAAGACTAATAACTATATTTTTTTGAGACTTATTTTTGATTCTGAAGTCTTTAATAACCATACCTGTTCCAATAAAAGAAACGTTAAATCCAAGATTTTCTAAAGCAGGTAGAATGTTTTTATAATTTTTTCCTATTATTAACGATAAATTATCAATATCAATTGAGAGTGTTTTTCCTTTATTAGAAATTTGAGGAGAATTAATTTTTTTAGTTTCATTATAATTAACTAATTCAGGCGTTAAAGAGTATATTTTATCTGCAATTTTCTTAAAAACTGGTGCAGCAACTGTTGCCCCATAATATCCTTTTTTCTTATTGGGTTTATGAATAATCACTATACATGAATATTTGGGCTTATCAGCTGGAAAATACCCAACAAAACTTGAAATATATTGCATATTATCAGTGTTGTAATCAACCTGACCAGTTCCAGTTTTTCCAGCAATTCTATAAATATTTGATTGTATATTATTTGCTGTTCCTCCTTCATCGTTTACAACATTTTCTAACATTAATTTAACTTTATTAAGGGTATCTTCCGAACAAATTGACGGGTTTAAAACTACTTTATTAGATTCCAATCTACTTTGTCTTATAAAAACAGGCTTGACCATTTCTCCGTTATTTGCGACAGAATTATAAAATGTTAAAATTTGTAATGGTGATAACAGTACTCCATAGCCATAAGCCATCCAAGGCAGAGATAAACCATTCCAGTTTTTATCATTTGGATGCGGAATTCTAGGGCTAGATTCTCCTAAAATTGAAAGTCCTAACTTATTATTTAATCCCATATTAAAAAGTCTGTCAGAAAATTTATGTGGTTCATTTCCATAAGATTCGCTAATAATCTTTACAATTCCTGTGTTAGATGAAAATTTGAAAGCATCGTTAACAGAAATTTTTCCATATCCTCCTGGTTTAGAATCTCTTACTTTATTACCATAAAAAGAAAGGACTCCTTTCCCTGTATCTATTATTGTATTTGGCTCGACTTTATCATCTTCAAATGCAGCGATTACTGACATTAATTTAAAAGTAGAACCAGGCTCAAAGTGTTCTCCCACAGCGTAGTTTAACTTTTCATAATATTTTCCCTCTGAGGTCCTTCCTAAATTTGAAATTGCTTTGATTTCACCTGTGTTAGTTTCCATTACCACCGCAGTACCGTGGTCAGCTTCAAAATCTTCCAATTGCTTTAATAAAGAGTGATGTGTAATATCTTGGAATCCAACATTAATTGTTGAAATAATATCATTTCCTGGAATTGGTTCGATTTTATTACTTGAGGAAATTGGTTTCCATTTACCATTTGAAATTTTTTGCATTAATTGTAAGCCATTTTTGCCTCTTAATTTTGAACCAAAAGCATGTTCAAGTCCTACTCCACTAAAATTATCATCTTTAGAAATCCTCTCGTATCCAATAGTTCTTTCTGCAATCTTGTTTAACGGATAATCTCTAGAATTCTTTTTTTCAATAATCAAACCACCTCTAACACCACCCATTTTAAAAAGTGGCATTTGTCTTATTTTATTTAAATTTTCTATTGAAACTCCTCTATTGATTAGATGATATCTTTTGTTATTATTTTTAGCAAAATTTAGTCTATCAAGAAAAGTTTTTTCTGATTTATTAAAAGTTTTTGAAAGTTCTTTTGAAAGTTCTTTTGAATATTTTGAAAAATTCGCATCCGAGACAGTTACAGCATCAAAATATATATCAAAACTGATTGTTGAAGCTGCTAACAAACTACCATCATCAGAAAATATATTGCCTCTTTCAGGTGAAATCGTAAAATTTTGTAAAGTATTATTTTTAGCTATTTTCCTGTAATCATTACCATCAACATATTGAATATGAAAAATTTTATAACCTATTCCTAAACCCAAAAACACCAATACACCAGCGACTAGATAAAGCCTGTATAAAAATTGTTTTTGATTAGTTTCCATTATTCAATAATTATTTTTTTTGGTGGAGTAGTAGAACTCTTAATGTTTCTTTCATCCATTACAAGTGAAACATTAGATTCCATTTTTAATATCATTACTTCTTTTCTTTTATTTATGAACTTACTTTGAAGTACTGAAATTTCATTTTTCAAATCTCCAATTTTTATGATCTTGCTATCAACTGAATGAGAGGAGTATATCATGATTAGACAAATAGCAAATAAAAAAAAGACATAACCCCAGTTTTTAATTGATCCTTCATTAATTAAAAACTTGCCTAGTATTATTTTTTTTAAACTATCTCTCATATTTTTATTGCAGATCTTAATTTTGCACTTCTAGCTCTATTGTTAGATTTAACTTCTTTTAATGATGGTGCAATGAATTTAAATGTTTTTTTGAATGGAATTTCAGAAACTCCAAATTCGTTTTTAGATGGCTCAGAATTAAAACAACCGTTTTGAATAAATCTTTTAACAATTCTATCTTCAATAGAATGATAAGTTATAAACGAAATTGTTCCTCCTTTTTTAACCAAACTAGGAAGCTGTAATAAAACTTCTTTTAGAGCTTCTATTTCCTGATTAACCTCAATACGTAAAGCTTGATAAACTTTAGCAAGAATTTTATTTTCAAATCCTTTTGGAAGAAAAGAACTTAGTATTTCATTTAACTGACTGGTTCTTTTAATTTTTCCTAAAGATCTTGCATCAACTATAGTTTTAGCAATATCTTTTGAATTTCTTAAATCTGCATATTCAAAAAAAATATTTGAAAGTTGATTTTCCGAATATTCATTTAAAATCTCTTTAGCATCAAATGAAGAATTAGTATTCATTCTCATATCTATTTCAGAATCGAACCTTATAGAAAAACCTCTTTTAGAACTATCAAATTGATGAGAAGAAACTCCTAAATCTGCAAATACTCCATCAACGTTTAATATGTTATTGTATTTCAAATTTTGTTTTAGAAATTTAAAATTTTGATTAATTAAAATAAATCTCGAATCATCTATTTTATTTTCGATTGCATCAATATCTTGGTCAAATGCTATTAATTTTCCTTTACTACTTAAATTGTTTAATATTAATTTAGAATGACCTCCACCTCCAAAAGTTAAATCAACATAAACACCATTACTTAAAATATTTAAACTATCAATTGATTCTACTGGCATTACCGGACTATGATACATCGTTAGACTGATTACCCATTACACTTTCAGATAAATCTGCGAAATTTAAATTTGGATCATTAATAACTTCCTCGTAAGAATGTTTGTTCCAAACTTCAATGATGTTGATAGCTGATGTTAGTACTATCTCGTTATTTAAAAAATATAATTTTGACAAATCTCTTGGAATTAATAATCTTCCACTATTATCTAAATCAATAATTCTGACACCTGCATTATATCTTCTTATGAAATCATTATTTTTTTTTACGAACCTATTGAGTTTGTTAAGTTTCTCCATAGTAATTTTCCATTCACTAAAAGGATGAATTTCTAAACAATTTTGAAATACAGATCTCTTAACAATAAAACTTTCATTTAAGTGTTTACCTAATTGCTTTTTTAAATTGACTGGGAGCATGAAACGTCCCTTGACATCAATTTTACATTCGTAAGTTCCAATCAGGTTAATCACTTTAATTTTGGTTTAACTCAAATATATCGAAATTTTACCACATTTTACCACATTTTACCACATTGTTAATAATTTTCAATTAAACCACAAAACATGAAATTAAATAATTGATTTACAGTCTTTTAAATTTGTTAAAAAGTGGGTTAATAAAAAAAAAAAGTTAAAATTATTCTTATTGTAAATACCTATATTTGCTTAACTAACATGTATTATTTATTATAAAAAAATGAATAGCCTAACACATATTGAAAACAGCGGTTTTAAATACACTGTTGGAGGACAAGGAAACCCTATTATTGTATTACATGGACTTATGGGGGGTCTTGGCAACTTTAAAGAGTTTTTAGAAAGGTTCCAAAATTTAGACTATCAAGTTTTTATGCCTGAATTACCTATTTATTCTTCTTCACTTCTTGATACAAATGTTAAATATTTTGCAAAATATATTAATAACTTTATCAAACAGTTAAAGTTAAAAAAAGTAATTCTAGTTGGAAATTCATTAGGCGGACATGTAGCATTAGTGCATGCAAAATTATTTCCCTCAGATACAAAAGCCTTAATTTTAACGGGTAGCTCTGGATTATATGAAAATGCAATGGGTGACACATATCCAAGAAGAGGGGATTATGAATTTATTAAAACTAAAACTCAAAATGTTTTTTATTCACCTGAAATAGCAACCAAAGAAGTAGTTGATGAAATATTTGAAGCGGTTAATGACAGAAGGAAGATTTTAAAAATTTTAGCAGTTGCAAAGAGTGCGATAAGACACAATATGTCTAAAGATCTGCCAAACATTAATATACCTACAGCACTTATTTGGGGTGAAAATGACGAAGTTACACCTCCAGATGTAGCTAATGAATTTGACAAATTATTGCCAAATTCTAAATTATTTTGGTTTGAAAAATGTGGTCATGCCCCAATGATGGAACACCCAGATAAATTTAATTCGACCGTTCACAATTGGCTCATAGATAAAAAACTATGATAAATGAAAATAACGTCATCTAGTTTTGTAAAAAGTAGTTCAAAATCGAAAGACTGTCCAGATCAGAAATTTTATGAATATGCATTTATTGGAAGATCTAATGTTGGAAAATCTTCACTAATAAACGCGTTAACAAACAGTAAAAAATTAGCTAAAATTTCTGGAACGCCTGGAAAAACTCTTCTGATCAATCATTTTTTAATTAACGAAAAATGGTTTTTGGTAGATTTACCTGGTTACGGTTTTGCTAGGAAATCAAAAAAAGAAAAAAAAATAATTGAAGAGATAATAACAGATTACTTTTTGAATAGAAACAATATCAACTTAACATTTGTACTTATAGATCTTAGACTAAAGCCCCAAAAAATTGATTTAGAATTCATGCTGTGGCTAAACCAAAACAATCTTCAGTTCAAAATAATTTTTACAAAAGCAGATAAACTAAATAAAAAAGAATTTATTGAAAATCCTGATAATTATCTCAAAATTTTATACAATGAAATAGGTATTCATCCCGAGCACTTTGTAAGCTCTTCAAAATCAAAATTAGGGCGAGAAGAGATCTTGCATAACATCTCTCTGCAAATGAATTCTAAGAAAGCTTAATATTTAAATTGTCAGCAAAATAATCACAAAATTGTTTAAAAGAATCTGTCATTTTTTCATTATTTGTTGATCTAAAATATGTGTCACTCATACTAACTAATGTCTGATGAAAAAAAACGTTCATTTGATCAATCGGCATATCTTTTGTCCACAAATCTATCTTTAAAGTTTCTTGAGGTTTATGATCCCAAACTGACAAAAACACGGCTTTAGATTCTTTGTTAGCAATACCTCCGTCAGTTGCTGACCAATTTATTTTTTCAGGAATTTGATTTTCATCTAATTCTATATTGAAGGTAATTTGAGTTTTTTTCATTATTTAAATGGTTTATATTTTGAATTTTTAAAGATAGTATAATGATCTAAATCTATTAAATCATTTAGACTTACTTTGTTATTTTTCATATATGAATCTACTATTTTATAACCTAACCAACGCCCTATGCCACCAGGTGATTCTTTATCAATATCAAGATTGAATTTTGAATAAGGGGATAATGAAATAAATCTAGATCTCAAGTCAATATTAGTATTAAAAAAATATTCGTTTTCAACAAAATAAGACCAAATTTCAAATTCATTATCAATAGTCCATTTCATTTTTTTTTGATTTGTGTTAAATATGACCCAATCTTCATCTTCCTTGTTAAGTAGTTTATTTATATAAAGAATTTTTCCAAAATGAATCATATTAGAAATTAAAGTTCTATCATCTTTACTTTGAACAAATCTTTCTGAAATCTTAAACGCAATGTCATTAGGTATGAATAATTTATTCATATTAAAGGAAAGATAATTTGGAATATTTGTATAATAATTTGATCCAAAATACAAATTCAATGAAATAAATAAATAAGGTCCACTATAAATTATTCGTTCGTTAAAATCGCTTTTGGAAATAAGTGTAATTAAAGTAGGGGTTTTGAAGTTATCTAAAATATTATTAGCGTTATGGAAAATTGATTGAACTTGATTAGAATTAAAATTATAATCTTTAAATTCAATTAAAGAATAATTATAAAGATCATTTTCAATCGAATCATTAATTTTGTTAATCCAAGTTGTTTTAGAAAACTGATCAGGAAATAGAAATGGATATTCATCAATTAAATCATCTAGTTTTTTTTCGTCTGAATTATAAAATTCTTTCTCAAATCTTACTATTTCTACATCATTATAAATAACATGATCACACCCGATTGAAAAAAAAACAATAAAAATAACTGTGTATATCTTATTATAATCCATTAATTTTGTAGTGTATAATTTTATCAAATTTAATACAAAGTCAATAAATATATATAAATGAAATATGATATAATTGCAAGTAATATAATTCAATGGCTAAAATCTTATTCAAAAAAATCTAAAACTAATGGTTTTGTTATTGGAATTTCTGGAGGAATTGATTCAGCCTTAACATCAACTCTTTGTGCTAGCACTGGTCTTCCAACTATATGTATAGATATGCCAATTATGCAGAGTCAAAATGAAGTAAACAGAGCTTCAAATCATATAAAATGGCTTCAAAAAAGATTCAATAATGTTATTCATAAATCTGTTGATCTTAATAATGCTTTCAGTTCATTTAAAAATACAGTACAACAAAAAAATAATGAAAATAATTTTTTATCATTAGCGAATTCAAGGTCTAGGCTTAGAATGACTACATTATATTATTTTGCCGGTATAAATAACCATTTAGTTGCTGGTACTGGAAATAAAGTTGAGGATTTTGGAATTGGTTTTTATACAAAATATGGAGATGGAGGAGTAGATATAAGCCCAATTGCAGATTTAAATAAAACGGATGTTTTTGAAATTTCCAAATCACTTGAAATAATAAATGAGATTGTTAATGCTAAACCAACAGATGGCTTGTGGGATGACGGAAGAACTGATGAAGATCAAATAGGAGCAACCTACAAAGAACTTGAGTGGGCTATGCAACAAAAAGATTTAAATAAAGAATTAACTGATTTTAAAGGTAGAGAAAAAGAAGTTTTTCAAATTTTGAAAAAATTTAATGAACAGAATCTACATAAAATGATTCCCATACCAATTTACAAAGTTCCAGAAGACCTTAAATGATTATAAAACTCTATTAAGTTTTTTTGACAATAGTTTTTTTAATTTGTGATATTCTCCAATCTCCTCCAATATTTTATCGTTATCTAAATTATTTTTAGTTTCTTCTTTTAATTCTTCAACTTTTTTATTTATTAAAAAAGTTCTTAAAGTAAGAATAGTTTCAGAAACCAATTGACTTATGACTGTGTCTTTATGTTTAACAAATATATCTTTACTTAGCCAATCATGAAGCTCATATTGATCTTCGTTCATTAAAATTCCTGTAACATGATTTGCTAAATCTTGATCTAAACTATTTAAAAAAACTTCCAAAATCAACTTTTGATTTTTCTGAAAATCACTAATAATTTTTTCGTAAATAATTTTAAAAGATTCGTTTGTGAATTCAATTTCATCTTGTTGTAAATCCAGAAAAATTTTTTCATAAACTAATGAATTTACAATCGTAGGTTCTAAAATGACATTACCATCTTCATCATTTTTCAAGATCAATTCTTCAAAATTTTCTTGCTTTCCTCCATATAATAAGAGTATTTCAATAATTTTTTTTTCTAACTCAAACAGTAAATTGACATCTTTATTTTTTGATGTTTTCTGAACTTTAGAAATTCTTTTTTTAGAAATTGAATGAATTTCATTTTTTGTTTTCTGAGCTAATGAATTAAACAAAACCTCCTCAGAAATATCCATAATGGATGAACAATGCTTTACATATATTTCTTGCTTAATTCTATCTGGAATAATTGAAATACTATTTATAATTTCATTAATAGTATTTGCTTTAGAAATAGGATCGTTTTTTGAGTTTTGAGCTAAGATTGATGCTTTAAATTGTATGAAATCTTTTGAATTATTTTTTAAATAATCATCAATTTCTTCAAAAGATTTATCTTGACTGTAACTATCAGGATCCTCACCATTTGGAAAAGAGCATACATTAACATTTAAACCTGCTGTTAAAATAATATCAATTCCTCTTAATGTTGCATTAACGCCTGCTTTATCACCATCAAAAAGCATAGTTACATTTGATGTCAATCTTCTAATCAATGTAATTTGATCTAAACTAAGTGCAGTTCCTGATGAAGAAACGACATTTTTAATTCCTTTTTGATGCAACTGAATAACATCGGTATAGCCCTCAACAATAAAACAATTATCAAGCTTTGCAATATCCTGTTTTGCATAAAATATACCGTATAAAATTTTACTTTTATTATATATTAGACTTTCAGGTGAATTTAAATATTTTGCTGTTTTAAGTTGATTGTTTAGGATTCTTCCACCAAAACCAAGTATCCTCCCTGACATACTATGAATCGGGAATATCACTCTTCCTCTAAATCTATCAATTGATTTTTCGTTTTGAAAAATTGATAATCCAGATTTTTCCAAAAAAACTGGATCATAGCCATTTGCAATTGCCTCTTTTGAGAAATAGTTTAATTTGTCTGGTAAATATCCTAAATCATACTTTTTTATAGTTTCATCACTAAATCCTCTTTCTTTAAAATATGACAAGCCAATAGTTTTACCTTCCTTAGTATTTAACAAGGTATCACTAAAGAAAACTTTAGCATACTCTGAAACTATAAATAAACTCTCTTTTTCAGAAGCTTTTTCCTTATCTAAGGAACTTATTTGAGTTTCTTCTATTTCAATATTATATTTTCTAGCTAAATATTTTATAGCTTCAGGATAAGTAAAGTGTTCATGTTCCATCAAAAATGCAACTGCATTCCCCCCTTTTCCACTACTAAAATCTTTCCAAATTTGTTTAACAGGTGACACAACAAAACTTGGTGTTTTTTCATTAGAAAAAGGACTTAATCCTTTATAATTTGAACCCGATTTTTTTAATTGAACGAATTCACCAACAACCTCTTCAACCAAAGATTGCTCAAAAACTTTATCTATTGTGCTTTTAGAAATCAATTTTTTTATAAAGTATTAATTTAAACAAAAAAAATTATTTAAGTAAACTAGTAATTTCTTTCAATTACATATTTAATTAATTTTTTTAAGCTTTCTTTAAATTCGTTGTCATCAAAATTTTTTAAATCTTCAATTGCAGAGTGATAAAACTCATTGATTTTTTTTTGAGTATAATCAATCCCTCCAATTTCAGTAACATAATTTATAATATCTTTTATAACGTCATCATTACTGTTTTTAACAGAATTAATTAGCCATTTTTTTTTAGAATTTGAAGAATTGTTTAAAGCATATATTAGAGGAAGAGTCAATTTTTTTTCTTTAATATCAATTCCTGTTGGCTTCCCTATTTTTCTTTTACCATAGTCAAATAAATCATCTTTTAATTGAAAAGCTATACCGATTTTCTCGCCTAATTTATAAAATTTATTAATTTGAGTTTTTGAGGAATTTGAAGCAGAAGCGCCAAGTGCACAGCAAGATGCTATTAAAGATGCTGTTTTTTTTGTAATTATATCAAAATAAGTTTTTTCATCAATATCTAATCTTCTTGCTTTTTCTATTTGCAAAAGCTCTCCTTGACTCATATCTTTTACAGATTTAGAAATTATTTTGAGTAAATCAAAATCATCATTATCAATACAAAGCAACATGCCTTTTGACAATAAAAAATCTCCTACTAAAACAGCAATTTTATTTTTCCATAAAGCATTTAAAGAGAAAAAACCTCTTCTTTTATCACTAGAATCAACTACATCATCATGAATTAATGTTGCCGTATGAATTAATTCAATTATAGAAGCTGCTCGATAAACTCTTTCATTAATAATTCCGCTATCTGACATCATTTTAGCAGTTAAAAACACAAACATGGGCCTCATTTGCTTGCCTTTTCTTTTAACTACATAATGAGTGATTCTGTTTAGTAAAGGGACATCAGAAATCATAGAATTGGAAAATTTATCCTCGAAAAGATCCATTTCTTTTTTGATAGGCAATTTAATTTTATCTAAAATTTTCATGTCAATACTACTATAACTTATTAGCTAATTGTCCACAAGCTGCATCAATATCTTTTCCTCTTGATTTACGAATTGTTACCGGAATTTTATTTTTCTCAAGCTTATTCACATATTCATCTATAGCTTTATTTTTTGCAGACCTAAAAAGATTATTATCGGTTGTATTGTACTCAATAAGATTAACCTTAGACGGTGAAGATTTGCAAAAATTAACTAGAGCAGTTATATGCTCTTCATCATCATTAATTCCTTCCCAAACTATGTATTCATAAGTTACGATTTTATTAGTTTTTAAATACCAATATTTTACAGCTTCTAAAAGATTTTCTAATGGAAATTTTTTAGAAAAAGGCATTATTTTATTTCTAGTTTTTTCTATAGCTGAGTGTAGAGAAATAGCTAAATTAAATTTCACATTGTCATCAGCCATTTTAATGATTAATTTTGATATGCCTGACGTGGATACTGTTATTCTTTTAGGTGACATACCTAAACCCTCTTTACTAGTTATTTTATCAATGCCTTTGATTACATTTTTATAGTTTAAAAGAGGCTCACCCATACCCATAAAAACTATATTAGAGATAGGTCTATCATGATATTTTATACTTTGAGAATTTATAGTAACGGCTTGATCATAGATCTCATCTGGATTTAAATTTCTTATCCTATCCATTTTTGAAGTTGCACAAAATTCACAATCTAAACTACATCCTACTTGACTAGAAATACAAGCAGTAGTTCTTGATTTTGTAGGTATTAAAACAGATTCTACTAAAAGATTATCATATAATGATATTGCATTTTTTATAGTTCCATCTTTACTTTTCTGTAACTTATCAATTTTAATATGATTTATGACAAATTTACTTTTCATTAGATTTCTTAATTCTAAAGAAATATTTGTCATTTCATCAAATGATAGACAGGATTTTTTCCAAAGCCAGTTATAAACTTGATTAGCCCTGTAGGTGGGCATATTATTAGATTTAAAAAAAGAAGTCAGCTCTTCAATTGATAAAGATCTAATATCTTTTTTTTCTTTCATTTTAAAAACTTATATAATCAACATAGCATCTCCGTAAGAATAAAAATTATATTTTTCTTTTATTGCAACCGAGTATGCTTCTTTTATAAAATCAGGACCAGCAAAAGCTGAGGCCATCATTAGTAATGTAGATTTAGGTGTATGAAAATTAGTGATCATAGAATCAGCAATTCTAAAATCATAAGGTGGAAAAATAAACTTATGAGTCCAGCCACTATATGGATTTAAAGTTCTAATAGAGGATACTGACGATTCAATTCCTCGCATTGAAGTTGTTCCAACTGCACAAATTCTTTTTTTATTTGTTTTTGCTCCATTAATTATTTTACAAGCCTTTTCATTGATAAATAATTCCTCAGAATCCATTTTGTGTTTAGATAAATCTTCAACTTCAACTGGGTTAAAAGTTCCTAATCCAACATGCATAGTTATTTCTGCAATATTAATTCCTTTAATTTCTAATCTTTTTAATAAATGTTTTGAAAAATGCATTCCTGCTGTAGGGGCAGCAACTGCACCTTCATGTTTTGCATATATAGTTTGATATCTTTCTTTATCAAAACTCTCTTCATCTCTTTTAATAAATTTTGGAAGCGGTGTTTGACCTAATTCAAATAGAGCTTTTCTAAACTCATCATAAGAACCGTCGTATAAAAATCTTAATGTTCTTCCTCTTGATGTAGTATTATCAATAACTTCAGCAACTAGATTATCATCATCACCAAAATATAATTTATTACCAATTCTAATTTTTCTGGCTGGGTCAACTAAAACATCCCATAATCTTTGGTCATCACTTAATTCTCTTAAAAGAAAAACTTCAATTCTTGCACCAGTTTTTTCTTTATTTCCAATCAATCTAGCGGGAAATACCTTAGTATTATTAAAAACAAAAGCATCTCCTTCGTTAAAATAATTGACAACATCTTTAAAGGTTTTGTGCTCAATAGTTTCTTTTTTTCTATCCAGAACCATTAGCCTGGATTCGTCTCGGTGATCGGCGGGATATTCAGCTAAGCGTTCTTCAGGAAGCTCAAAATTAAATTGTGATAGTTTCATAATGTTATTTAAAGTTTGCAAATATACATTTCTGCATACCCCTATGTCAAGTATATTTGCAATTAATTAAATTAAAGTTGTGAAATATTAAAGTCCAAGCTTTTTAAATCTTTCCAAAAATCCTTGTATGATTTTGTAACTACTTCTGGATTGTTGATTGTTAATGGAGTCTTTAAAGCCAGAGGAGCAAATGCCATTGCCATTCTATGATCATTATAAGTTTCAATTGAAACATCAGTATTTATTGAAAAAGAAGAAGATAAATGAAAACTGTTATTAGTAATTTTTACAATTGCCCCCAGTTTAGATAATTCAGTTTTTAAAGCTTCTAATCTATCGGTTTCTTTAATTTTTAAAGTATGTAATCCAAAAAGATCACAACTAATTCCTAATCCAAAACACGTAACTGCAATAGTTTGAGCAATGTCTGGGTTTTCTGTTAGATCAAGATCAATATGGTCTGGCTTATTAAAATCATTAATTTTTTTTAATGAGATTCTTGATGAAGATTCTATAAATTTTGTTTCAACGCCAAGTTTTGTATAGATTTCACTCAACCTAATATCACCTTGAATTGATGATTTGTAAAATGTTCCAATATTTAATTTAGCAGATCTAGAAAGAGCTACAATACTATAAAAGTATGATAATGAACTCCAATCTGATTCAATTGAAATCGAAGAACTGTTAATTATTGAACAAGATTCAATTGAAATAATATTATTTTTGAAACAACAATTAATTCCAATTTTTTTGAGAATCGCCAATGTCATTTCTAAATAAGGCTTTGAAGTTATTTGCCCCTCTAGATTAATTAATAATCCTTTTTTTAAAATAGGTGCAATAAGCATTAAGGCAGAAATATATTGACTACTAATTTGAGAACTCAAACTTATCTCTCCACCAACTATCTCTTGACCTTTTATCATTAAAGGAGGATATCCATTTTTATCACAATATGAAATGTTGGCACCTAATTTATTAAGAGCA
Organism: Flavobacteriaceae bacterium; assembly: GCA_002700465.1. Classification (GTDB taxonomy): domain Bacteria; phylum Bacteroidota; class Bacteroidia; order Flavobacteriales; family Flavobacteriaceae; genus MAG-121220-bin8. The sequence goes on from PADT01000061.1 coordinate 25,973, forward strand.
TCAACTAAGATTTTAATTGGCCTTTCCTTCATTCTATTTGACCCAGTAATTACAAACTGTTTGTTAGTTTTTATCGACAACAAAGCTGTTAAAAAACGCATAGCAGTACCTGCATGGTGAACATCAATCTGATTTTCTAAGCTGGTGAGATATTTATCTAATATTACTGTGTCATCAGAGTTAGACAAATTATCGATTTTTAAATTTCCATAAATTGAATTTAAGATTAACAACCTATTTGATTCACTCTTAGAACCTGAAATTTCAAATGAATTTGAAAAACTATTATTATTATGGCTAATCAAATAACTCATAAATTATCTAAGCTTTGGATTGTTCTTATGTCTTGAATGATCTCTTTTAGACTTTAATTCTATTTTTTTATTAAATGAAGTGTCCAAGTCAATTCCTGTTTGATTAGCTAAACAAAAAACGACAAAAAGAACATCAGAAAGCTCTTCTCCTAAATCAATTTTTTTATCAGATTCTTTTTCTGATTGTTCACCAAATTTTCGAGAGATAACTCTAGCTACTTCACCTACTTCTTCAGTTAATTGAGCCATATTTGTTAGTGGATCAAAATAACGAACACCATGTTCATTTATCCAATTGTCTACTTTTTTTTGTAATGATTTAAGTTCCATAATTTTATTCTTTATTTTTAGAATCTATAAATATAGTTACTGGTCCATCATTTTCAATTTTAACGAGCATTTCTGCACCAAAAACTCCTGAAAAAGGATTCTTTTTAATTTTTTGTTTTATTAAATCTAAAAACTCTTGATATGTTTTTAATGCAAATTCGCTTTTAGCAGCTTTTACATAAGACGGTCTATTCCCTTTTTTTGTGGATGCATGAAGAGTAAATTGACTTACAACAAGAATATCTCCATCAACGTCAATTAAAGATTTGTTCATAATTTTATTTTCATCATCAAAAATTCTCAATTGGGAAACTTTGTTACAAAGCCAATCAATATCATTAGAAGTATCATTATTTTCAATTCCTAAAAACAAAACTATTCCCTTTTCAATTGAAGATATTTTTCTTCCATCTACAATTACACTTCCTTTTTTAACTCTTTGAATAATAACTCTCATTAATTATAATTATCAGTTCTAAAGTTATTATCATCACTATTTAATAAACTCAAATAATTATTATATCTAGATTTAGAAATTTCATTTTTATAAACAGCTGTCTTTATAGCACAATTTGGTTCGTTGTCGTGAAGACAGTTATTGAATTTGCAATTTTGACTTAGTTTTGCTATTTCATTAAAATATCCACCAATTTCATTTTTATCAATATCAATCAATCCGAAACCTTTTATACCTGGACTATCAATTATTTTTGCTCCATCAATTAAATCAAACATTTCAGCGAATGTTGTAGTATGTTGTCCTTGTTCATTTTGTTCGGATACACTTGATGTCCTCAAATTCAAATTAGAATCTAATTTATTTAAAAGACTAGATTTCCCTACTCCGCTATGACCAGTAAAAACAGAAACTTTGTTCTTCATAAAACTTTTAACCAAATCAATATTAGTTCCTTTCTTAACTGAAATTCTTAGAGTTTTATAACCAGCATTGGTATAAATATGATTTAAGTTATTTATCGATTCATAATCTTCATCACTATAAATATCTGTTTTATTGAACAAAATGATGGTTTCAATACCATATGATTTAGTTGAGACCAAAACTCTGTCAATAAAAAGACTGGAAGTCTGCGGATTAGATGGTGTTACAAATAAAAAACAGCAATCTATATTTGATGCTATAATGTGGGTTTGTTTAGAAAGGTTTACTGATTTTCTAATTATATAATTGTCTCTATCCTCAATTTTAATAATTAATCCCTTTAAATCTTGCTCGTCAGTAATTTCAAAAAGCACTCTATCTCCGACTGCTACCGGATTGGTACTTTTAATTCCTAAAGACCTAAACTTTCCCTTAATATTACATTTATAAATCTTTTTAGAATCAGTATGAACGTCATACCAATTTCCTGTAGATTTATAAACTAGACCTTTCATTATTTAACTATTTATAACTTTCTCTTGATTATTAATAGATTCTTGATGGATTGCTTTAAACATTTTCAAAACAAATTCTTCACTTAAGCCTTTTTTCTCTCCTTCTAAGATCATATTTCCAAGAATTTCATTCCATCTTTTAGTCTGAAGAACTGCAACATTTTTTTTCTTTTTCAACTCACCAATAGAAACAGCTACTTTCATTCTTTTACCCAAAGTTTCTAAAATACCGTGATCAATAACATCAATTTGGGTTCTTAGAGTGTTTAGCTGATTTTTGTAGTCAGCTTCATCACTAGTAAGAGTTCTAATTTTTAAATCCTCCATCATTTTGACTAAAACGTCAGGTGTGATTTGTTGAGCAGCATCACTCCAAGCATTATCTGGATCAGTGTGTGTTTCAATCATAAGGCCATCAAAATTCAAATCTAAAGCAGTTTGAGAAATATCTTGAAGAATATCTCGTCTACCAGCAATATGTGATGGGTCACAAATTAATGGAATATCAGGAAATCTGTTCTGAAGTTCTATTGGAAGTTGCCACTCGGGATTATTTCGATACTTTGATTTTTCATAAGTTGAAAAACCTCTATGAATAACTCCAAGTTTTTTAATATTCGCTGAATAAAGTCTTTCAAGGCCTCCAAGCCATAAAGACAAATCAGGATTTACTGGGTTTTTAACTAATACAATTTTATCAGTATCTTTTAGAGCGTCCGCAATTTCTTGAACAATAAATGGGCTTACAGTAGATCTTGCCCCTATCCACAAAACATCAATATCATATTCTAAAGCCAATTTAACATGACTAGCATTTGCAACTTCTGTAGCTGTTAATAAACCGGTTTCTTTTTTTACTTTATCTAGCCATTTCAATCCAATAGCTCCAACACCCTCGAACATTCCTGGTCGAGTTCTTGGTTTCCATATACCTGCTCTATAAATAGAAACATCTGTGTTCTTTAAATCATGAGCTATTTTTAAAACTTGATCTTCAGTTTCTGCACTACATGGGCCAGCAATTACCAATGGATGATTTAAATTAAAATCATCAAGCCAGCTTCTCATTTCTTTTCTATTTTTCATCTTTTATTTTATTATTTAGTATTTCCTTAATTCTATTTGTATTATTTAATATTTCTGACAACTCAACCTCATTTTCATTTAAAATCAACTCTTTTAGAAGATTTAGATTTGAAACATACTCTTCAATAGCAGCAGCTAAATTAGTTTTATTTTGTAAAAAAATAGGTGTCCATGTTTTTGGGTTACTTTTTGCAAGTCTTACTGTTGATTCAAATCCACTTCCAGCTAAGTCAAAAATATTATCTTCGTTTTTTTCTTTTTCAATTACAGTTTTTCCAAGCATAAAAGAACTTATGTGTGAAAGATGAGAGACATATGCTACATGAACATCATGAGATTTGGGATCCATGTAGATAGTTTTCATCTTTAAACCTTGAAAAATTTCAAGTGCAAATTTTCCTAATTCATTATCTGTTTTTTCAAACTCACATATAATGTTTGTTTTACCAATGTAAAGATTTTTTTGAGCAGCACTAGGTCCAGAAAATTCTGTACCAGCCATTGGGTGAGCAGCAAGGTAGTTTGATCTATTTTTATGATTTTTTAAAAGACTACAAATAGCTTCTTTAGTAGATCCAACATCGATCACTAAAGTATTTTTACCGACGGTATCTAAAACTTTCGGGATTATTTTAAGAAGATGATTAACGGGAACTGAAACCAAAACTATATCCATTTTGTTTAGTTCAGAATACTTAATTTGATGGTCTATTAGACCAATTTTTAAAGCTTTATTAAGGTTATCTTCTGAATTATCTAAACCATATATAATAGAGTTTGGAAAAGGAGTTTTTATATCCAATGCAAAAGATCCTCCCATTAATCCTAAACCAACTATTCCTATTTTCATAATCCTATTCTTTTGAGAGCCTCATTAATTTTATTTTCATCAATACATAAAGAAAATCTGATATATCCTTCTCCTTTTGAACCAAAAATTGTTCCTGGTGCAACAAAAATTTTCTTTTGTTTTAAAAGAGAATCTATAAAACTTTCGGAACTTTTTATATTATTAGGAAGCTTTGCCCAAACAAATAATCCTTTCGATCTTTTATCATAAGAACAGTTGAGTTTATCGGCAATTTTCCAAATTAATTTTCTTCTAGTTAGATATATTTTATTTAAATCCTTAAACCAACTTTCATTTAAATTAAGAGCAGCTATAGCTCCTTTTTGTATTCCATAAAACATTCCAGAATCCATATTGCTTTTAACTTTCAAAACTTTAGAAATATTTTCAGAAGAACCGAGCAACATTCCAACTCTCCAGCCTGACATATTAAAAGATTTACTAAGTGAATTTAATTCCATAGCAACTTCTTTTGAATTATCAATTGAAAGTAAGCTAGTATGATTATCGTTTAAAATAAAACTGTACGGATTATCGTTAATAATTAAAATATTATGTTTTTTAGCAAAATTTATTAACTGCTCAAACTGTTGTTTACTAGCCGAAGCTCCAGTTGGCATATGGGGATAATTAACCCACATTATTTTAACATTAGAAAGATTTAATTTTTCTAACTCTTCAATGTCTGGAAACCATTTGTTTTCAAGCGACAAGTTGTAAAATCTAGGTTTAGCTTCTACTAGTTTTGTTACAGACAAATATGTCGGATATCCTGGATTTGGAATTAAAACTTCATCGCCTGGATTTAAAAATGCTAAGGATATATGCATAATCCCTTCTTTAGATCCCATTAATGGTAATATTTCATTGGAGGGGTTTAACTTGAATCCAAAAAACTTGTCGTAAAACTTTGATATTGCGTCTCTTAATTCAGGGATTCCTTGATAGCTTTGGTACTTATGAGCTATCGGATCAGATAAACTGTTCTTAATTTCATTTACCGCATCATTTGAGGGAAATAAATCAGGACTACCCACACCCATATTTATAACAGAGTCCCCAGACTCTATCATTTTAGAAACTTCTCTTAATTTTTTAGAGAAATAATATTCTTCAACACTATTTAATCTGTTTGATTGCTTTATCATTTCATCTGATTTTTATAGATTCCTAATAATTTTAAAGATTCGGCCTTATCATTAATTAACTCAAATGCTTTATTAAAATCATTAATGTTGCTAAAAGTAGTATCAATAAAAAACGAATATTTCCATGGAATTTCAACAATTGGTAAAGATTGAATTTTAGTAAGATTTAAATTATAATTTTTTAATATACTTAAAACAGAAGCTAGACTACCAGTTTCGTGACTTAGTGAGAATTTTAGTGATGCTTTATCATTTTCATTTTTAGAAAGATCTTTGGAAATAATCACAAATCTAGTTTCATTATTTTTTATAGTTTGAATATTACTAAAAATAATATCTAAACCATAGATGTGAGCAGCTTCAACACTTGCTATGGCTGCTGTATTTTTAATCTCGTTTTTAAAAATTATTTTTGCAACATCAGCAGTATCTTTTTCTTCAACCAAGGTAATATTTGGATATCTCTTAAGAAATTTTTTACATTGTAAAAGTGCCATTGGATGTGATGAAACAAATTTTAAATCTTCAATTTTTACTCCTGGATAAACCATTAATTGGTGATTTATATTTATAAAATATTCACCTACTATATTTAAATTTAGGTTATCAATTAAAGCATAGTTTGGTATGATTGAACCAGCTATAGAATTTTCAATTGCCATAATACCAAAATCTGAATCTCCACACGCAACTGAATCGGCTAATTCATCGAAAGATAAAAATTCATTAACCTCGATTGAATCACCAAAATATTCTTTAGCTACTTGATCATGATAAGATCCTTTTATACCTTGAATTCCAATTTTTTTCATTATTACTTTAAAAAAAAAGTCCCGATTAAATCAGGACTTTATAAAATATATTTTAAAAATTATTAAATATACAAAGACCTGATTCTTACTTCATAATAGAAGAAAAAATAAAATTTTTGATAAAAATAATTGCGTTTCATAAATATTTGAGAGTAAATGTAGTATTAGTTATTGAAAAAACAAAAATCAATTTAAAAAACTAGTAAATTTTATTTTTTAATTTCTCAACATAGAAACGTGTTTTTTAATAAATACATGAGATAATAATTGTTTCATTTGGTCAAACTCAATTAAAAAAGCATCATGACCATGAACAGATTTAATTGTTTTAAAAAAAATATTTTCTTTAATCCTGCAAGCCTTGTAAAATGTTTCGCGATTTTGATAATCAGTAAAAAACAGGTCTGAATCTACAGAAACTATAAAAATATTTCCTTTTATTTTAGAAATAATATCTTCAAATTTAACTTCTTCATTTCTCGTAATATCNATTGTAGANAAAAGNTGATTCATTAANTTATAAGCNTGAAGTTGAAANCTTTGCTGAAGTTTTTTACCATGATGAAGTAACCANCTTTCAACATTAAAAACATCTGAATCTTTNGATCTNCCAAACTTTTTTTGAAAAGATAAAGGAGACCTNTANCACAACATAGCATGCATCCTAGCATCATGAACAGGTTGCGTGGAATTATTTAAAATTTGTTTTTGAAGTCTAGTGTTTGCAAGTAACCAATCACTTGAGGTCCAATCAGATGCAATAGGAATATAATTTTCTGCTATTTCAGGTGAAATGGCAGCCATTTCCCAAACTAACCCCCCACCAATTGATCCACCAATAATAGCAAACAATTTATTGATATTCAATTTTTCTAGTCCTATAATAAAAATTTTAGCAATATCTCTTAAAATTAAATCTTCATAATTTCTAATTAAAAATCCATCGTATCCATTTCCAGGAAAATTAAATGCAATAATTGTATAGTTTTCAGTATCAATTAATTTATTATTTCCAATAATTGATTTCCACCATCCACCTTCACCAGAAACATTAGAATTTCCAGTTAAAGCATGATTAACTAACACTACTGGCGCTTGACCAAGTGGTCTTCCAAAAATTTGATAAGTAAGCTCAATATTAAAAGTTGTTTCATTTTCAGAAATAAAATTTTCAATATTGAGCTTTTTTAATTCAGACATATTACTAGACTAAAACTTTTGAATCAATTTTTGAAAAAGCTAATTCTAAATCTTTTTTAAGATCTTCAATGTCCTCAAGCCCAACAGACAATCTAATCAAATCACTAGTAACTCCAGTCGAAGCTTGATCTTCAGGCCCTAATTGCTGATGTGTTGTACTTGCTGGATGAATAATTAAAGATTTAGTATCCCCAATATTAGCAAGCAATGAAAAAACAGATGTTTTGTCCGCTACTGTTTTTGCTGACTCGTATCCACCTTTAACTCCAAAAGTAACTATTCCACTTTGTCCTTTTGGAAGATATTTTTTAGCTAATGAATTATAATTACTTGATTCTAAACCAGGATAATTAACCCACTCGACTTCACTTCTTTTTTCAAGCCATTTTGCAAGTTCCAAAGCATTACTACTATGTTTTTTAATTCTAATATCTAATGTCTCTAATCCTTGAATAATTTGAAAAGCATTAAAAGGGCTCAGTGCACCGCCTAAATCTCTTAATCCCTCTATTCTTACCTTTGCAATAAAAGCAGCTGCACCTATAGCATCATGGTATATTAGACCATGATAACCTGGTGAAGGCTCTGTAAATTCAGGGAATTTACCACTTGACCAATCAAAGGTTCCTGCATCAATTATTACTCCTCCTAGTGCGGTTCCATTTCCATTAATATATTTAGTTAAAGAATGAATAACAATATTAGCGCCGTGCTCAATTGGATTTAATAAAGCTGGCGATGCTACAGTATTGTCTACAATAAAGGGAACCTTAGATGATTTTGCATGATTAGATATTTCTTTTAAATCTAAAACATCTAATTTTGGATTTCCAAGAGATTCTGCAAAGAAAACTCTTGTGTTTTCTTGAACAGCATCGGCAAAATTTTGAGGATCACAAGGATCTACAAAAGTAGTGGTAATTCCTAATCTTGGAAGAGTAACATTTAATAAATTAAATGTACCACCATATAAACTGCTTGATGCAACTATATGATCTCCAGCTCTTAATAATACTAGTAAAGCTGTAGAAATTGCTGCAGTTCCAGATGCTGTAACGACAGATGCAATTCCTCCTTCAAGGGCTGCTAATCTTTGTTCTAATACATCATTTGTTGGATTATTTAATCTTGTGTAAATATATCCCGGTTCTGCCAATGCAAATAAATTTGCTGCATGATCAGAGTCATTGAAAACATAAGATGTAGATTGGTAAATAGGAACAGCTCTTGTTCCTTGGCTTAAGCTTGTGTCATGACCAGCATGTAAAGCTTTTGTTGATAATTTTTGTTCACTCATTTTTATATATTTAATTATTAATAAATTAAATTTATAATTAGATGTGATTTGACAATTAAAAGGGTGTGAAGCATCTGCTTTAGCACTTTTTTAAAGAGGTTGCAATCAGTCAAATCGTTCCTCTAACAATAAATTAGATTGCTAAACTATATATTTTTTTTAATAAAAAAAATATAAATTATCTAAAATTTACAGAAATTCCTGCAGACAAGGTATTATACTCTTGAAAAGTAAAATCTGCAAATGCACTAAAAACTAAAAATTTAAATTTAGCACCTATTGTGGTTTTATAACCAGATGCATTAAAACTCATGTCGATAGGATCCTTAAGGTATTTAGTAATTGGAAAGCCAGAGTCAGAATCATACTCTAAATTATATTCTCCAAGTAATTTAAAGGACGAATTCCCACCTGAATATCCAAAGGAAGTATAAAAATCCACAACCAACAAATCAATTGAGGCTAGTAGTAATAAATTATAATTATTTAAGCTAAACTGGGCAACCTGTCCAGACCCATTCAAAGAACTAAACGATTGAACATCATAGTCTATAT
>PADT01000001.1 GCA_002700465.1 Flavobacteriaceae bacterium
CCTTGATCATCTATAATTTTGAAATCGTGTTTTTTTAGAGCTAAGTTATTAATTGAATAACCATTACCTTTAAATGAAATTTGATCGTTAAGAAAAATTTCTGAATTATTTAAGAAGTATCTCAACGGAGATGATGATAAATTATTCTCTATTTCAAAATAAAATGAACCTAATTCATCATAACAGACAGGAGGAGTCCCTTCAATTACTCCATTCTCATTAGTATCTAATTGTTCAACTAATAGGTTATAATTTGGAGTTATCTCTCTAATTTCAAAATTAAGTTCTTCTGAATAACAAATATTAGCATCATATAATTGAATAGTATAATTACCTATCTCTAAATTTTCTAATAAATATTCATTACTGGGATTTAATTCTATATTTTTAAATAATTCATCTCCTATCAATAAATTGAAAGGTCCCTTTCCTCCTTTAACTTTGAATTTAAAGTTGCCTTCTTTTCTTTCACATGAAATATTATTTATCATAGTTTCCTGAATAATTAACTTATCAGGACTGTTTATTGAAAAGTCTTTAAATGTTGAACACTCTGCTTCTGCACCGTCCCTAAAGTTTCTATATTGTTTTCTGTTTACAAAAACTCTGTAATCTCCATTTGAAAGTTGTTTAGCTGTAAAGTTACTGGTTCCGTTTTGTGTAACATTGATACCTTCAAGAAATTGATATTTATTGTCAACTAGTTTATACCAATCCAATTTATAATTTATTAGTGCTTCTTCATTTGTTAGTCCAGAAATGTATAATTCATATTCTCCTAATGAATCTTCAATACATATATTATTTTTTGTTGAGAGCTCTGATATTAAAAGCTCATCAGGTTGTTTAATGTTAATAATACTTGATAAAGAACCGCAATTATTAGTGGAATCTGAAACTGTAGCAGTAATTTCACCTGGGGGAGTTATAATTTTAAAATACCCTTTTTCTACATCTGACTCAACGATGCTAAACGAAATATCAGTGTTCCACATAATGTTGTAAGGAGCTTTACCTCCTGAGATAAATATTTCAATTTCTCCGTCATTTGATTCAGAACAAGTTGTGTTTAAAAAATTTGTTTCAATTTCAAGAATTTTTTCTGGTTGCAATAATTCTACATTAATTAAGCCATAAGGTGCAAGAGTATTAGGATTAATTGATTCAGAAAACTTACAATTATTTGCATCCAAAACATCAATTTTATAATCTTTTGCCATCATTTTAGAAAATAAATAGGTGTTTTCTGTTAAACCTTCAGCTACAACACCTCCGTTAGAAATAATTTTATAAGGTGCTTTTCCACCAGAAAAATATATTTCAAATTGTCCGTTAGCCTCAGAATTACAGTTAATATCAATATGTTTTTCTAAATTTTCTGATGCATATAATCTTTGGGGTTTGGTTATTTCAAATGAGGATGTATTTGAAGAACATGAAATTTCTATTCCATCTACAGTCCTAACTGCATCCACTTCGACTCGATAATTTCCAGCAGAAAGATTTTCAATTTTATAAAGATTATCTAAACTAGAATCGTTGATATCATCTTTAAACCATTTTAAACTATATGAAACTGTTTCTGAAATTTTATATCCTCCGTTAACTTCAATTTCAATAAGTCCATCAGCATAATCAAAACATGTTTGATTTTGGGTATTTAAGGTTGAGATGGAAACAGAGGATGGTTCAAATATTTCAAAATCTTCTAAATAAATTCCACAAAGGCCCTGATCATCTTCAATTTTCAATGAATAAGTTCCTTTTTTTAAATCTTTAACAATAATATCTTCTGATTCTTCGTATAATACTTTTTCTATAAATTCATCTGAAGATTCTATTATAATTTTATAAGGTAAATCACCTCCTTTTATTGATCCAATTTTTAATTTTCCATCTTTGGCACCAGCACAAGAAATATCAGTTTTATCAATATCTTTGACTACAAATTCATCGTAAGTGTTAATTGTAAAAGAATCAGAAATAATCTCGCATTTATTATTATCAACAAACTTTAAAGAATAAGTTCCTGGAGACAATCCATCTAAGGAAGATTCCCAACCAACTGTATTTTGGCCTATTGAATCTCCACCCTCAAGCCCAGTGTCTGTTGAATTATTATTACTATCAATTAAAAATAAATTATAAGGGGCTGTTCCGTCTTTTACTAAAAAATCTACTTTCCCTTTTTGATTATTTATTTGAGGATTATAACATGCATTAGTTATTTTTTTAATTGTTGCATCTAATTTGGAGGGTTGTGTAATTTCAAAGATATCTTCACTAATACAATTATTTGCTTCACTTATTGTTAACTTATAAGACCCAGATTCTAAATTAGCAAATGTTAAATTTGCGTCTTTCAAAACATTTCCTGCAGTTATCGTTCCATTGAAATCTAATTCGTATTTATAATACTCTTGATTGTTTTCGTCAATAAATGATTTACCTCCTCTAACCTTATAATATGTTCTAATTCCATTATTTGAAGGAATATTATTTTGATCAACACAAGTTATATTGTTTGTATCAGAGGTTGACCACTCTACATTTGATGAGATGTAAATTTCTTCTTTAGTAATACATCCGTTAGAATTAGAATCGTTAGAAGATGTATGGTCTCTTTCAGTAATACTTATAGTATAAAGTCCATCATCCAGGTTTGAAAATGAATGCTGAACATTTTCCTCTAAATTTAAATCTTCATTCTTATTTGGACCAGAAATGTTTACTTTATAAAATTCTTTAGATCCATCTAAAAAGAAATCTCCTCCACTTAAAGTAATTTTAATTTCATTTTTCAAAGAAGAATCACAACTTACAGTTTCTTCAGTAGCAATATCAAGTGTTTTTGAAGAACCTAAAACTTTTGCACTAAGATTAACAGAGGAGCAGTTATTAGAATCTGTTACTGTAAGATTATAAGTTCCAGCACTTCTTCTACCAAATGAAAGGGTGGTGGATTGTTCTCCAACTGATCCATACGAATATCCTCCCACAGTCCATGGAGCAGTTCCTCCACTTATTTTGATTTGATATGATCCATCAGATCCACATTGAGAATGCGTTATATTTGTCACTGAGGCTGTTAATTCAGCAGGCTCGACGAGTTCAAAATCTTTTGTTACTATACAATTGCCTTGAGTTATACTTACACTATAAGTTCCAGAATTAGATAAGTTTTCAATATTTTGAGTAGTAGCAGAGTATCCATTAGGACCTGTCCATTGGTAAGTAAAGTTTCCTGATGCATCTCCACCTGCAACAATTAAATCAATTTTACCGTCACTTCCATTTACACATGATATGTTGGTTACAGCTACCTCTTGATTTAAAATTTCAATAGGATCATCACCGTCAATTTTAACTATAACGGGGCTAGTAACACATCCATTAGCATCAATAGCATAAAAAGTATATTCACTTTTAATAAGATTTTCAACAGTATACTCATCAGTATTTGATACACCACCTCTGTTCGAGGCAATTAATTTATCGTCAAAATAATAATTATATGGAGATGTCCCTCCGCTTACATTGACCGTAAACTGACCATCTGATGAACCCGGACAAGTTTCAGATATTATATTTGAAGTAGAGTCAATCAAAAATTCATCCACTGAACTGACAGTAATTTCATTTTCATATACATACGAAATATTTTCAGAATCTATAACTTCAACTTTGTAGGTGCCGGATGTTATGTTTTCAAGAGAATTATCATTTGGAGTTTGATCATCAATTGAAATAAATTCAGAGTTAATTTTTTTAGACCATTTAACTATGAAAGGAGCTCCGTAGCCTCCCTCATAACTAAAATTTATTTTTCCGTTATTTCCTTCAAAGCAAGTTGGCGAATTTGGGATAAAAGAATTAAAAGCAAATGCATTTGGAGATTTAATTTCAAAATTTTCTTCAATAAAACAATCGTTAATGTCATTAACTTTTAAATTATAAACTCCGGGTTTTAAATTAAAAATATTTTTTAGAGTTGAGCTAAAATTGTCAGGACCAGTCCAACTATAACTGTAAGTTTGTTGGTTATTAATAGTTCCACCATCAATTTCAATTTTAATAGAACCATCATTCAAATTAAATTTTGAAACATTTTTTATTTCTGATGATTTTAATGTGACTTCATATTCAGGTTCTGAAATTATGGTTTGAACAGTTGATGAACAACCTTTTGAATCTTGAATTTCAATTTTATAAACACCACTAATAAGGTTTTCCTGAACTATAATTTTTTCATTAATTCCATCAGTACTAATATTAGATTGTATCAATTCTCCATTTAATAAATATTTATATGGTGCATCTCCTCCGGAAATATTTATTTTAAATTTCCCAATATTATCTCCTTTACAATTTAAATTTAATTTATCGGAAATCAAAAGCTGTATAGGATCTTTGGGTTCCACAATTGAAATTTCTTTTAAAGGAAAATCTTGATTTTTAGAATCCGTAATTTTTAATTTATATAATCCACTTTTTAAATTATTTATTTCTGATTTGGTTGCAATAAGTTCATCAGATTCATTGTACCATTCAAAAGCAAAGGGTTCTCCGCTCCCACCTGAGGGAATTGATGTAATTTTTCCTGTTTCTGAACCAGTACACAAAATATTAACAATAGATAAGCCATAATTAAAATCACCATCTTGTTCAATTAAAAATTCATTAAAAAATTCACATCCGCTAGCATCCGTAACCTTTAGACTATAATTTCCAGCACTCAAGTTTGTTAAATTTTGATCCTCTGAAGTGTATTCATTAGGTCCAGTCCACAGATAAGAGTATTCTGCGGTTCCACCTTCAATTTCAATTGAAATAACTCCATCATTTTCACTTTTAGTATTTTCAATTATAAAGCTTTTTAAATTTAATTTGGATTGAGGTTGAGTAATTTCAAAATTAGTTAATTCAGAAAAACAACCATTTGCATCAATCAGTTGTAATGTGAAACTACCAGCAGTCAAATCATTAACTGCATATAGTTCATTTTCTTTAAGTCCACTCGTTATTACTTTATTATTTAATAATAAAGTATATGGAAAAACTCCTCCTTTAGGATTTACCTCTACTTTCCCATTACTGTCTCCAAAACAACTTAAATCAATTTTTGAAAATGTTGTTTCTATACTAAGTTTTTTATTTGGACCATTAGCTATTATAATTGGAGAGTCATACGAATTTGATTCTTTATCCATTACTTTAACNCTGTAACTTCCAGGNAGTATATTTGATAATGATTTAGGNTTATTATCTAAATCTTCNGTTTTAATCCACTGNTTATTATCATTTAACTTTTCCCACACCACACTGTAAGGTGCNCCTGCACCTCCTTGTGGATCTATAAATATTTCNGTTGTTTCATCANANCATTTAGTTGTTGGGGGATTAACTAAATTNAATTTAAAAGAAGGATCCAAAATAGTAAAATCAGCAGCATTTATNGANTAAAAAATATTGTCAGATGCTTTAACTCTTATTCTTGCATTAGAAGACTTATTAAAGTCAGGTACAATTAATTTTTCTGATCCATCATTAGGGGAGTTTTTTGAAAGGTTGTAAGTAAAGGTATTTCCTCCATCATATGAAATATCAATATCTACAAAGTCTGTGTCAGGTGAAGCTTGATGATTCCATCTAATTTCAATTTCTTCATTTTGGTTTACAGACAAGCCATTGGTATTTTGACTCAGAACTCTAAAAGGCCCAAATTCTGAACGAATAAAATTTATTCCAAAATCTTCTTGCATCACAGCACCTCCACCAGTTTTATTGTCTCTGGCTGTTAATGTAAAATTCATATTTCGAGACAAACGAGGTATAACTTCTAACTCATTTTGGGTTGAGCCTGATAAAACTGTCTCTATATTTGGCAAATATCTAACTTGGTTTGTTGAGGGAAATTTAGAAACAAAAGCTGGTCCTACCGTACTTGTATTTATAGGTGGAGAAACTGTTTTTTCTCCATCCATCTGATCCCAGTTGAATAATATTTGATTACCCTCTTCAGTATCGGATATTTCAAAATCATCTCCCAATATTAAGGGTGTTCCTGTTGGTACTGTATAATTTAAAGTAGTTGGTGCATTTACATAAAATGGAACAGAATTTGAAAAACCTTCAACACTTGTTCCACAGGTTCTTGAGTTTATTAAGCTAGTTATTTCTTTAATTGATTTTGCATGATAATATAAATTTTCAGTATTTCTTGGTCCATAAGCCATAATGGTCACTCCTGCACCTGTTTCTACTCTATTTGTTGTAACTCCTACATTAGCATTAAAAGTATGAGGCGCTCCAAGTTGATGACCAACCTCGTGAGCAAGAACAAAATGAAACGTAGTTCCGTTAACACCTCCAGTTTGACCTCCACCTTTTAAAGAAGTGCATAATGCATTTAAATATGCTACTCCACCACCACCTAAATCTACGACATGCCCAATATCAAAAGAATTAAATCCAACTGTATTATTTAGTTTAGTCATGTTTTCTCCAAGTTGAGTACCTTTATTTCCTGCAGTAAAACCATCAAGATTCGTATCGAAAACAATAAGCTTATGATTGTCGGGGATTAATTCAAATACAATGGATAGATCTCTTCCCGTAATTTCATTAAGTGCAGAAACTGCTATATTTAATTCAGAAGTTACTATTGCTTTCTTGTTATCAATTCCTAGTTCCTGAGCATCATACAAATCAATATAATAGTTCGACCACTCTGCAGTAGGAGAAATAGCCATTCTATATTTTATTAAGTTTGGAGTTTTACCGACTGGATCTAAATCATTAATTGAAGAGTTTTTTTTTTCTGAGGAATGTTCGGAATGATTGATAATATCATTTTCTAAATTAATATTGTCAAATTCATTAGAAGTATCTATTTCTTTTAGAGTAAACTTATTTTTGTTTTTAATATTTGAAAGATGAAGCCTTTTGTTGGTTTGAATTATTGTAATAGTGATTATTTCCCCAATAATATTTACAAAAACTTTGTCTTCTTTATTTATAGAATTACCCTTAAAAAGTTGAATATTGGAATTACCATATTTTTTTGAGTCAGAATCTAAATTCAGATTAAATTCTTTGAGATTAAAATCATCTATTGGAAATTTTATGGTGGTATTTGAACTGTTTTTAGTGTTTATTAATTTTTTGTTTAATAATTCTATGTCAGTTTTAAATACAGTTTGATTATTTTCAGACTTTAGGTTTTCCCAATATATTTCTTGAGAATATGAATATAATGTAATAAAGAAAAGAAATAAAAAACTTAAATATTTTCTCATTATAGCTTATATATAGTTTAAAAATAGCAATTTATAAAAAAAACTAGTTCGATTAAAGGTTATTATAATAAATATAGTTCGATGACTAAAAGATGTTTATATTTCACTGAAAATAGTCGATATTAAAAACTGATTAATGACTAGAGTCATGGTTATTTAATTTAGATTAAATTTATTTTATAGTTTATTTTTTAAACATGAAAAACATCTAATTAGATTTAATGAAACGAAGATCATTTATAAAAGAAACAACAACTGTAGTTACTGGATTAGGACTAAGCTCGGTCTCATGTGTTAAATC
>PADT01000062.1 GCA_002700465.1 Flavobacteriaceae bacterium
GCTGGTACTCCAAATATTGTTGGAGCAATTGGTTTTGGAATGGCATTAGATTATTTAAACAATATTGGCTTTGATAATATAGAGTCTTATGAACTTGAGCTTTTAAATTATGCTACAAATAAATTAAAAGAAATTCCAGGGTTCAAGATATATGGCGAAGCCAAAAACAAAACTTCTGTAATATCATTTAATGTTGGAGAACTGCATTCGTATGATATAGGTACGATCTTAGATAAATTTGGAATTGCCGTAAGAACAGGGCAGCACTGTGCACAGCCAGTAATGGATTACTTTGGAATATCTGGCACTGTTCGAGCTTCGTTCTCTTTTTATAACACTAAAGAGGAGATTGATTATTTATGTAAATCATTAGAAAGAGCTATAGCAATGTTAAGCTAATTTGTATCTTTGACAAAGCTAGATAATCATGGGTATAATAGAAGTTCAAAATGAAATCGTTGAAGAATTCTCTCTTTTTGAAGACTGGATGCAACGTTATGAATATATGATAGAGCTGGGTAAATCGATTGAATTAATTGATCCAAGCAATAAGGTTGATTCTAATTTAATAAAAGGATGTCAAAGTAAGTTATGGCTTCACGCTGAACTTAAAGAAAATAAATTAATTTTTAAAGCAGATAGTGAAGCAATTATAACAAAAGGAATTGCCGCAGTATTATTAAGAGTTTTTTCAAATCAAACTCCAAAAAATATTATTGAAGCTGACCTTGAGTTCATTGATAAAATTGGTTTGAAAGAACACTTGTCCCCAACTAGGGCGAACGGGCTTTTATCAATGATTAAACAAATTAAATACTATGCTTTAGCATTTAACAAAAACTAATATTATGGATGCAAACGAATTAGGGGAAAAAATTGTAAAAGTGCTCAAATCAATATATGATCCTGAAATTCCCGTTGATATATATGAACTAGGATTGATATATGATGTTTTTGTAAATGAAGATAATCATGTTAAAGTACTGATGACACTTACAACACCAAATTGCCCTGTAGCAGAAACTCTTCCACTGGAAGTTGAGGATAAAGTTAGATCTATTGAAGAAGTAGCTGAAGCAAAAGTTGAGCTTACATTTGATCCTCCGTGGACAAGAGATCTTATGAGTGAGGAAGCTAAATTAGAACTTGGATTTTTATAATGTCCCAAAAAATAATAAATAGAGTTGCTAATAGTAAATTGGAGACCATTGATCTGGAACTCTTCTTTCCTGAAATTGAAAGAATTTCATTTGATATAAAGCTATGGTTAAAAGATGAATTATTTCTTGTAGAAAAAGACTTTAGAGAAAAAGTAAAAAATTTCGATTGGAAAAAATATAAAAATAAAGCAGTTTATATAACATGTTCAAATGATGCTATAATTCCAGATTGGGCTTATATACTTATCAGTTCACAATTCAATAATCATGAAATTAGAAACGTCATTGGATCAAAAGAAATTTTAAATATTAAACTAGTAACTGATATGGTTAATACTTTTAATTTTTCAATTTACAAGGGCAAACCTGTTATTATTAAAGGATGTTCTGATCAAAAAATTCCACTTTCAGCATATTCGGTTTTATTAGAAAAATTACAATTAGAAGCGAAAAGTATAATGTTTGGAGAAGCATGTTCATCAGTACCTATTTACAAATCCTCAAATAAATCCTAATGAAGTTTAAAGTAGTTCATTTACTCATTCTACTATTTATTAGCAGTCATTCTTTCTCTCAAGAAGATTCAGATTCTAAATGGAAAAACTCAGGTAATGCAATTTTTTTAGTTAATCAATCTAGCTTTAGTAATTGGACTTCAGGTGGACAAAGTAGTATTTCAGGGACTCTTAAAATTGACTACAACTTTAATTATGCCGATAATGGTTGGGACTGGGACACTAAATTAATAAGTAATTTTGGATTAAATAAAATAAGTGGAAGTGAATTTTTAAAAAAAACTGATGATAGAATTGAAGTGAATTCAGTTTTGGGAAAAAAATTCAATAATGATGTTATTGGAAAATGGAGTTATTCTAGTTTTTTCAATTTTCAAACTCAATTTGCAAAAGGCTACAGGTTTGGAAAAGATTCAAATGGAAACCCTAATAGAACCGAAAAATCAAGATTTTTTTCTCCTGCAACTTTACAGCTAGGGGTAGGATTATATTGGAAAAAGAGTAAGAATTTTTGGGTAAATGTTGCGCCAATGACTGGAAAGTTAATTTTAGTAAATAGAGTTTTTACTGAAAATTTAAATGACTCTCAAACTTACTTTGGAGTCAAAAAGGGTGGGAACAGTAGGTTTGAACTTGGAGCCTCCGTTAGAGCTTATTATAAATCTGAAATTTTTGAAAATGTTTCCCTAGAAAATAGATTGAGTTTGTATTCTGATTATTTAGATCGTCCTCAAAATGTAGATTTTGATTGTACATTTAATTTTGTTATGAAAGTAAATCAATACATTTCAACTAATTTAATTTTTCAATTTGTTTATGATGACAATGAAATTAAAAGAGTACAGGTAAGAGAGGTTCTTGGATTAGGGTTGAATATTGATTTGGGTAATATAGACCTAAGTAATATCAGGATATAAAAATGCGTTATAAGGAAATCTGGTAATATGAATTTTTCTAATTTCTTTATAAACGTCTCTTCTAAAGTTATTTACATCCTCTTTATTTAAAGCAGACATAAAAAATATTTTATCATATTTTTTTCTTAAACTTTTCTTTAATCTATCGATACTATTTTTCTCATAATCCATATCATTAACATCTTCAATTAACTGTTTGTCGTCCATAAACTTATCCGTTTTATTAAAAACCATAATAAAAGGCTTATCACTTGAGTTTATTTCGTTTAAAATCAAGTTAACAGATTCAATATGATCATTAAAATTTGAATGAGAAATATCAACTACATGTACAAGTAAATCTGCTTCGGTTATTTCAGTTAAGGTACTTTTAAAAGAATCTACTAACTGCGTTGGTAGTTTTCTTATAAAACCCACTGTGTCTGTAAGCAAGAAAGGCATATTTTCAATAACAACTTTTCTAACGGTTGTATCCAAAGTTGCAAATAATTTATCCTCTGCAAATACTTTTGCTTTTGAAATCGAATTCATTAAGGTTGATTTTCCCACATTTGTGTAACCAACTAAAGCAACTCTAACCAAAGATCCTCTATTCCCTCTTTGAGTAGACATTTGCTTGTCTATTGTAACTAGCTTTTTTTTAAGTAAATTAATTTTATTACGAACTATTCTTCTATCTGTCTCTATCTCAGTTTCTCCAGGTCCTCTCATTCCAATTCCTCCCTTTTGTCGCTCTAAGTGTGTCCAAAGTCCTTTTAATCTTGGTAAAATGTATTGATATTGTGCTAGTTCAACTTGATTTCTTGCATAACTCGTTTGTGCTCTTTGAGCAAAAATATCAAGAATAAGTCCAGTTCTATCAACAATTTTACATTTTAAAAATTTTTCAACGTTTGCTTGTTGAGCTGGACTAAGTTCATCATCAAAAATTACAGAATTTATATCGTGTATTTTAATATAACTCGATAATTCTTCCATTTTACCTTTACCTAAAAAAGTTTTAGGATCAGGTGAATTCATTTTCTGTGTAAACCTTTTTATTACAGTTCCTCCTGCAGTATAAGTAAGAAAATTTAGTTCATTTAAATATTCCTCCAATACTTGTTTTGGCTGATTTAGAGTAATGATTCCCACAAGAACAGTACGTTCTAAACTTATAGATGATTTTTCAATCATTACTTATCTGTAAGGTTTTTAAAATATTTTAATTCGACTGTTATGCCATCAAACTCGGCATAAGAATAATATGAAATCCAGTCACCAAGATTAAAATATTTAGCATTATTGTTCAAATCAACCTCTAAAGGCATGTGTCTATGTCCAAAAATAAAATAATTATAATCTATTTGAGTCAATTTTTTTTTAGCATACTGCACAAGCCACTCCTTATCATCGCCTTTATATTCAAGATCATCAACTCCCGAGATAAGTTTGTTTTTAGTTGATAGATATTGGGCTAAACTAACTCCTATATCTGGATGAACCCATTTAAATAAAAATTTACAAAGTGAATTAGAAAAAACTTTTTTCATTCTTTTAAACCCAATATCTCCGGGACCAAGACCATCACCATGTCCTATTAAAAGTTTTTTGCCAGAAATTGTAAAATTTTGAGGTTTATGGAAAACGGAGATGTTAAGCTCTTCTTCAAAATATCCATTCATCCATAAATCATGATTTCCAACAAAGAAATAAATTTTAATTCCTGAATCAGTCAATTCCGCTAATTTACCTAAAGNTCTAACAAAACCTTTTGGAACCACTTTTTTGTATTCAAACCAAAAATCAAATAAATCTCCTAATAAAAAAATAACTTTTGCATCATTCTTTATTGAATCGAGCCACTTAACAAATCTTTTTTCTCTTTTTAAACTACTAGAGTGATCAGGAGCTCCTAGGTGATTGTCAGAAGAAAAATATATTTTTTCTCCCTGCTTTAAATCTATATTTATAAAACTATTGATCACTTTCATACCAATTAGCAAATGAAGATTCTGTTTCCTGCAATTTAAGTGAATGCAATGAAATATTTTCAGGAAGGCGTTTTTTAATTTTATTGGCGAAATCAATCACAAGTAACTCGCATGTTGGCTGATAATCAGCCAACATTACTTTATGTCCATGAACGTTTCTGCATGCGCCATCATATCCATACAATGCATGTCCTGTTTCAAAATTAAATTGTTTAGTAATTCTGATCTTGTTCATTGAAATAAATTTATACAAAAATACAAGATTACTTTACATTACCTTCTCAAAGCAGTAAAAAGGTTTATCACTTTGTTTTCTGAAATAGATTTTACCCAATTTTTCAAACCCCAAGTTTGAATAAAATATATTGTTAAAAGGATTTCCGCTAAAAGTATCTAGCCTTATTGATTTAATATTATTTGCTTTAGCGTGCTCAAAAGAAAAGGTCATTAGTTGTTTTGCATAACCCTTTTTTTGATAGCTAGGGTCTACAGCTAAACGGTGTAAGTAAATATTATTATGGTTTGGCGTAAGCCACTTAACTTTCTTATAAAAGTGGTCCATATTATTAGAAATTACCAAGCAGCCTATTAACTTATTGTTTATTTCAAGTACAAACAAGCTTTCATTTAACACATCATTCTCAAAAGTTTCAATATTTGGATAATGCTCGTTCCATTGAAATATATTATTTGAAATCATTGAAACAGCACAAGCTTTTGTTATTTCAATTATTCTGTTAAGATCATCTTTTATTGCTTTTCTAATCATTTATAAAATTTCCATAATAATCAATATCAACTCTTGAAAAGGGATCTATGATTTTATCTATCAAAACTGAAAATTCTCCTCTGGTAATAATTCTTTCTGAGTCAAAATTATTTAAATTTAAATTTTCCCAAATTCCAGAGTATTGTTTGTTATTTAAATAAGGTTCTTCTTTTATTTTGTAAATCCAATGCAAAATATTTTTAATTGTCATTTGTTCTGGAAAAGGAATTTTTTCAGATTTAAATATCTTCCAATTATCAAAATAAATATCAGTTTTGTCCAAATTAGAATCGGGATAAAAAAGAGTTTTATTTTCCCATCCTATGTTTAAACCTTCAGATCTTAAAATACCGCATGCTCCAATTTTTTGATAACTAATAAAATTTAAATCCTCTGTATCAACATCAACATATGGTAATATATATCCATTATTTTTTAAAATTTCTAGCTGAACTTCTCTTACGTTTATTTGACCAATGTTTTTTTTCTTTATAATTCCCAAAGAAGCTAAAACACCTGAGGCTTGACCAATCTGCATAACTACAGGTTGTAGTCTGGAAGTTCCATTCACTAGATTAGAAACAGAAATAGATTTTTCAATCACCATAAAATTATCAATGTTTTCGGGAATTAAAACCCCTAAAGGAACAGAATATGATGGAACAGGATAAAAATCAAGCTTAGGAAGATTAGAATAGTTCGAATAAGCTCCATGGTGATGGTCAACAGGATAATCGCCAACTGCAATTCCA
This sequence comes from Flavobacteriaceae bacterium, assembly GCA_002700465.1. GTDB lineage: Bacteria > Bacteroidota > Bacteroidia > Flavobacteriales > Flavobacteriaceae > MAG-121220-bin8. The sequence continues at coordinate 6,087 of PADT01000062.1, forward strand.
GTTCTATAAAGTGAATTTTTCTGTTTATAGGGAGATTTAATATCATTTAATGTTAGAGTAATCTTTCCGTTTAATCTTCTCGATTCACGGTGATATGGCATAAGAGGGAATCCATCTTTTGTCGGATATTCACTATAATCTATCGAAAGATTATTAAATCCCATTTCAGTTTGAATAAAATACAAAAATCTTAATGATTTTTGCTTTGCACGATCATAACTCAACAAACGTTCTTGGGCTGTCATTTCAATAGAATTCGAATAGTAATCATTTCCATTTATTGGCCAATTAATCATGTATTTGTTATTTGGGAGTTTGCCATAACTAATCAACTTTTCTTTTGACCATAACTTTTTATCCCTCTTAAAACATTCTCCAGAATCGTATGAGCATATAAATTCATTTCTATCATAATTTTTCGGCTTTTCGATCGTCATGTTTTTCTTAAAATCCTTTAAAATCATAACATATGTTAAGTCTTGGATAATATTATTAGAAAATTCTGGAGCGATATCTTCTTTAAACTTTTTCCTTGAATCCATTCCAATAAAATATGGAAGATTTAATTTGGGAATTAAATCACCTAGTTCAGTTGCATCTATTAAAATTGTCGAACTGTATGTAATGTCATTTTGATTTATTTTAATCTTAAATTTTTCGTCTTTAACAACTTTATGAATAGTGGTTTCATACATAATTGTTAAGTTTTTTTCAGATTGAGCTATTTCTTTAAGTATTTTATTTCCTACAGAGGGTTCAAACATTAAATTACTAACCCAGCCAGTTTTGAGACTGTCTAAATTCCCATAATGAGAAACCAAACTGTCTCTAAATTCTTTTAAAAAACCTGAGGGCATTTTATAGTTCCCATCCATAGCACTTACACCTGCTGAGGTTAACATTCCTCCCAGCCAATTAGATTCTTCAATAAGTAATGTTTTGGATCCCATTCTTGAGGACTGAATAGCTGACACAACCCCGCTTGTTCCACCACCAACAATTATAATATCATAACTAGAAATATTCTCACATGAAAAATTAGATAGCACTAAAATAAATGCCAAAAATCGAATTAATACTATTTTTAGATTGTTAATCATCTATAGCCTCAAATATTACTTTTCCAGTTGTTGCATTTGGAGAACTAATTCCTAAAACAGATGCAATTGTTGGAGCAATATCAATTACATCAGTTTCTCTACTAATTGATCCTCTTTTGATTCCATCACCAAATAAAATTAAAGGAACATGAGTGTGTTGATTAAATCTTCTGCCATGAGTAGAGCCTTTTCTATAGTAAACCCAATTTGGCATCATTGTGTAGACTATATCTCCTGAAAGATTTTTATTAAAACCGTTTCTAATAAGCTTTATAAAATGGTCATCAATTTCGCTAAAAATTTGCTCTGAAGAATAAACATTGTCAATCCCAGGAAAAGACTGTATCACATCCATTATACTTTGTTTTACAACTTTTGGGCTTATGTTAAGTTTTTTAATAAGCTCGTGGTTAAGAAAAATTTGTTGATTGGAATTACTTGATATGAGATATTTATTGCCAAACAATTTAATTAATGATTTTTCAATATGATAATTAAATTTTTTTGAGTTAAAATAATTAATAGGGATTTTCTTTTCTTTTAAAAATCCCGGGACATCTGTTGCACCGTGATCTGCAGTCAAAAATAAAGTGTACTCGTTCTTCCCTATATTTTTATCAAAATAATTTAAAAGTTTTTCTATTTCCTTATCAAGTCTTATGTAAGTATCCTGAACTTCTTTTGAATTTACTCCAAACTGATGCCCAACGTAATCTGTAGAAGAAAAATCAATTAATAGAAAATCTGTAATATTATCTTTTCCAAGCTCTTCACCCTCAATTGCTTTAATTGAAAAATCTGTAACTAACGAGTTTCCAAATGGAGTAGAGGAAATTGAACCATAATATGGTTCTCCCGTTTTATCATTTTGAATTTTAAAGTTATGAGGAAATACAGGGTTATCTTCACCACTAAAATTTGATTCATAATTATTATTATCAGGGCCACTTTCTATGTAGGTTGAAATATCATAATAAGTTTCCCAGGGTTTTAAATAATTGTCAATGTGTCTTGAATCATTAAATTCTTGTGCCCAAGAAGGTAAATTTGATAAATAATAGGTGCTTGAAATAAAACTCCCTTCTTTAGAATCAAACCAATATGCTGCGTTTGCTGTATGTCCAGATGATAGAATAGACCCCCTGTCCTTTATAGCAACTCCAATAGTTTTACCCTTAAAATTAGTTGCCACTCTATTTTCGTCACTTAATGTAGTTGTTAGTAGGTTTGATGGAGATTTTTTTCCTTGATCAGTTGAGCTTCCTACAGTTGAATAATTTGAATCGTCTACACAGTAAACTGATTTTTTTGTTTTTTTATCAAACCAACTATTACCAATAATTCCATGAACTGCTGGGTGAGTGCCAGTTGCAACAGTAGTGTGTCCTGGTCCAGTAGAGGTTTGTGCATACCCATAGTGATTGCTTTTAGCATTAAACCCTTCGCTTATCAATCTTTTAAAACCTTTCTCAGAATAATGATTCCAATACTTAGTTAAATATTGGTATTTCATCTGATCAACTACAATTCCAACAACAAGTTTAGGGTTGTGGTTTATTTTTTTATTAGTTTGAAAATTTTCTCCAAAGACTCTAAAAATAAAGCCAAGAACTAAAATAAAAAACCCACCTATTAAAATATTTAAAAAAGTTTTGTTATTCATAAGATAGTTAGACAATTTACTTAATTCTTTTAAAATATTGTATTAAGTCATTGTTATTTCCAACAATAACTCCTTGTTCATTTTTTATTTTAATTAGATTAAGTTTTTTTGCGTCACTTGGAGCAAAAAATCCTGACTCTTTTCTTGCCTTAGGCTTAAATGTACCATCGCCATTTCCAATCAGCATTAATCCATTACTAGCATCATTTCTTGGTGTTTCAACTTCAGATGTAAATAAGTTTCCCGCAACCAAAAGGTCAATATTTCCATCATTATTATAATCTTCGACAATAATATCATTTATTGAAGATAATTGTGCCTGATAAGGAAGGTCCACAGATTCATATGTAGAATTTTTATTTATAAGTACCACGCTTTTAAAAGAATTGGCATGTAATCTTAGAGCATTATCTAAATTAACTTCTCCGTATACATCTTTAACATCAAGTGAAGCGAACAAATCATATTTCTGTATTTTGCTTTTCAGTTCGGGAATCTGTTGAGAAGAACAAGAAAAACCTCTTAATGGAAACTGAATACCATAATTGTAATACGCTAAAACAATATCCTTGCTGCCATTATCGTCAAAATCATCATAAAACACTTCGAATGGTTCTTCAGGGTTTGCTTGATATTTATAATTTTTTCCTAAATTTCCTAAAACCAAATCTTCTTTTCCATCATTGTTAAAATCTGCGCTTTCAATTGAATACCACCATCCACGTCTTTCATCACAAGAATCATTTAATTTTTCTTTTTTTAATACTCCATTGTGATTTTTAATTAAAGTTAAAGGCATCCATTCTCCTACTACAAACAAATCTTTATCACCATCATTATCGTAGTCTGACCAAACCGCATCTGTTACTAATCCTAATTCAGTCAGGCTATTGTTTATGTCATTATACTTAACATATGATCCGTTATTGTTAACCAACAAATAGCTCGTTGCTGGTTCTGGATAGTTCCATGGAATCATTCTTGATCCAATGAATAAATCTAAATCTCCGTCATTATCAAAATCATATGGTCTTACTACAGAGCCTGATTCATAGACATCAGGCAATAAATTTCTTTTAAATTCGAAATTTCCTTTACCATCATTAATGTATAATCTATCAAGGTAAGTACTGGAATTAGGAGAAAATTCGTTTCCTCCGCTAACAACATAAAGATCATTATCTCCGTCATTATCAAAATCTAGAAATACAGCATCAATATCTTCTAAAACTTTATGTGGGTCCCAGGTTTTACTTTTCGATTCTAATAGTTCACCTTGATTATTTTGAATAAGTAATTTTGACACTTTGCCTGAGGCAGATCCAATATAAACATCGTCTAAATTATCTCCATTTACATCAGCAACTGCAAGTGCAGGGCCTAATTGAGATAATTTATGTGGTAATAAAACCTGTTTCTCGTAATCATCAAAATAATTCTCAATGTGAGTATAATTAATTTTGGTTGGAATTTCTTCAAAAAACAATTCTTTTGGATTTGATTTAGAGTTATAATTTTTAGAGTTGTTTGAATTTACTTTTAACAGTTGATTAGCTTTTACATCAAATAGTTTAGTTTGTCTAGAGTTTGGCCAAGTAACAATTAAACTATCAACTTTTTTATAATCGCTTAATCCAAAGTGAATTATGTTTTCACTTGTAGAATAAATACCTCTTACATTAGAACTTTCGAAAAGTTGAATTTTATTTCCATTATATATCGAAACTTTAGATCCAAAAACAGGTTTATTATCTTCATTAATTAGTTCTAATCTCAAGTAGTTATTTTTCTTAGAATTATTTCTATAAATAAACGCTGTTTCATTTACATTATTTACAACTAAATCTAAATCACCATCATTATCAAGATCAGCATAAGAAGCTCCATTAGAAAAACTAGGTTGGTCTAATCCCCAACTTTTAGCTTCATTTTTAAAATCTAGGTTACCATAATTTTTATAGAAATAATTTTTAATTTTTACACTTGGTACTAGCTCCAGAGCTTTGTCCAGGGGTAAAATATCCCACAGATTGTATTCAAATGATTTATTTTTCTTTACATAGTCATCAGCTATTTTTAAAACAAACTCTCCAACTTTTTTATCAGCATCTGTATTTCTAATATCCCTTAAAAGTCCATTTGTAACGTAAATATCTTTCAAGCCATCGTTATCAAAGTCGGCTATCAGATTTGCCCAACTCCAATCTGTAGATGAAGTTTTAGTGTATTGTGCGACATCACTAAAGGTTTTGTCACCATTATTTATTTGAAGAGTATTGAACATATATTGAAAATGACCCCCGTTTTCAACAACTTTCCAAAATGCCGAAGGATTCATTCCACTCATGTTAGATTTTAATCTAAAATTATCCTCTGCAGTCATATCTACAACCATAATATCTAATTCTCCGTCGTTGTTGATGTCAGCTGAATCTACACCCATACTGTAAAAAGAAGTGTGTTTTAAAGAGCTTTCCGTTTCATAGGAAAATGTTCCATCACCATTATTATAATATAAAAAATCAGGTGCATCAAAATCATTAGCTACGTACAAATCAATAAATCCGTCTTGATTTAAATCTGAGGCTACAACACTATTAGGAAATCCTGTTCTATTAAGCCCAGCTTCTGTTGTTACATCAATAAAACTATTATTTCCTGTGTTTTTAAACAATTGTAAGGAATATTCTAACAATGTTAAGTCTGCTCCAAAAAACTTGGAGTAACTACCAGGGTTGGGTGGTTGATTAAGCAAGTACAAATCTAAATAACCATCGTTATTATAATCAAAGAAAACCGCATGTCTGGTTCTAGCTGACACATCTACTCCCCAAGTTTTTGAAGATTCTTCAAAGACAAAATTTCCTTTGTTAATGTAAAGTTTGTTTTTTCTGAGTTCAGGATTGTCGTCATAAAGCTCTTTACTAACATAAATATCAACTAATCCATCATTATTTACATCGGCTATAGTGATTCCAGAAGACCAAGATCCGTTATCAAGAATACCTGAATCGTCTGTCTTATCAATAAACATAAAATCCCCAGTATTTCTATATATTTTATCACCTACTAAATTTCCTCCAAAATAAATATCCTGAAAACCATCATTATCAAAGTCTGCAATTCCAACACCAGCTCCACCATAATAATTAGCATACAATAAAATATTATGTTCTTTTTTATCTTCAATAACATTATTAAACTCTACTCCAGTTTCTTTTGAATTTAGCAATTCAAAAACTGTTTCTTGGCTAAAGGAATAGTTAAATAATAAAAGAAATATAACTAGAAATACTTTCATAAATTAAAAGTAAAAAAAAAGAGGGAAATTAATCCCTCTTTTTCGAATATATAAAAAACAAAAATCTTCTTATTTATCCCACCAAACTCTGGTTGTAAAATCGTTTGGACCTTGTCTTGCAATTGCTGCAGCAAAATTTTCAGCATTTGTAGACTCTTCTCCAGTTGGGTAAATTAACCTTCTTGGAATAGTTCCACCTGTTACATTTCCAGGGTCGTTAGTAGGCGTTAAAGTTGGGTATCCAGTTCTTCTCCAATTTGAAAAAGCTTCGTACTCATTTAATAAAGTAGCAGCCCAATATTGTTCACTGATCATTTCCCATCCTTTAGACGCGTCGTAAGGCTTAGCAGCTAAGTAATCAGCAACTTGAGCATCAGTAATAGGTGTAGTT
>PADT01000063.1 GCA_002700465.1 Flavobacteriaceae bacterium
GGTTCGTTAAAGTAAGCGTTGTAAGACTTTGATTTTACGGACTTAATAGACTTTCCCTTATAAAAAATATAATCAATTCTATGAGAATCTTTTCTTCCTTTCTTATCCCAAGTTATGCCAGGATGAGTTTTTGGATTAGGGTTTTCTTTTCTGTATGAATCTATCAAACCTAAGTCATCTAAAATTTTAGTTGCTTTCCATGGAACTATCAAATTATTATGATTTTTTTTTGTTTTTTTTGTCCAATCTAAATGTGATAACGAATTCATGTCACCACCAAATATCATTGGAATAGAGTCAGTTTCTGCAGCAAACTTTTTTAAATATGGTAATACTTTTTTAATCATTTTATGTCTAGATTCAGTTTGTTCCCATTCTAATAACTCTTCAACTGTTTTTCCCATTTTTTCAGGTTCATTATCCCAAGGAAGATAATGGAACCAATTTGTAAAAAAACGTATAGTTTTTCCGTTTATTGGAATTTCAATTCCTCCAAGATAAAATGGAAATTTTGTATCAATTCTTTTTCCAAAAGCATACTTTGAGTAAATGGATAAATTAACCGATTTATGATTGAGTGGAGTTTCTTTAGAAGCAACTAAGTGAAAGTTTAAGTTTGAGTATTTTGCAATATAAGGACCTGACCCATATGTTTCGATCATTAAAATTATATCAGGATTTATTTCATTAATTATTTTACCAACACTTTCTGGACCATTTTCGATATCATTTCCCCCATGCAAAATATTCCAAGCCATAACTTTGAATGTATTTTTTTGGGCATGAATTGGAAAATTTAAAAAACATAAAATTCCAATAAATAAAATTAATTTTGATGGCTTCATAATAGATATTTACTCTTTTAAATTATGAAAATTTAATTAAATCAATTTGTTTTTTAATAGTTAACAAACAAAAGTATATATTTGCAAGCGTTGTGTTACCTGCTTTTGCAGGAGGTTTGTAGAGAACCGATGAAGAGCTTTCCTTTTGGGAAGCTTTTTTTGTTTTCAGCCTATTACTTATTTGGCTTAAGGAATTATAATTATTAAATTTAAATTATGAGGTTTTTAATATTACTAATATTTATTATTTCTTGTAATTCCAACACAAAAACAGAAAATTATTTAAATATCATTCCTGCCATTGATGTTTCATCAAACTTTCTAGAATTTTCAAACATAAATCCTGAAAAAATTGAGTATGCTTATTCACCTAAAAATGATGTAATTCCAATCACTTATGGATATATAAAAAATATAACTAAGGGTGACTTTGAGAGTTCAACAATAAAATTTGAAATAGATGATAGTATTGATTTAAAAAGTGAGGGTTACATTTTAAATATTGAAAAAGAAAATATATTTATAACAGCCAAGGATCAAGCAGGTTTGTTTTATGCTTTTGTAACACTAAATCAAATATTAGAAAACGCATTTACGCAGAGGACATCTGTTCCTATTTTAAATATTAAAGATCAGCCTTCTTTAGATTTTAGGCCTATTCACTTAGATTTAAAGCATCACACTGAAAAAAAATCTTATTATTTTGATTTAATTGATCATTTAGCCAATTTAAAAGTCAATGGAATTATAGTAGAACTTGAGGACAAACTTAAATATGTTTCAAGACCGGAAGTAGGTTCTTCAGATTCTTTTTCTATTGAGTGGTGGATTGAGTTAAGTGATTATGCTAAGTCAAGAAATGTTATAATAAATCCTCTTGTTCAAGGGTTAGGACATGCTTCGTTTATTTTAAAGCATGAAAAGAATATTCATTTAAGAGATAAACCAGAGAGTGATTGGGCTTTTAATCCATTAAATCCAGAAACATACGAACTGCAATTTGATCTTTACTTAGACGCCATCAGAGCTACGCCGCACGGAAAATATTTACATATTGGAGGGGATGAAGTTCACTTGGTTGAAAGAGATGATAAAACAGAACTAGAACTAAATTTAATATGGCTTAATAAAGTATGTGAGTTTGCTGAAAAACATGAAAGAGTTCCAATTTTTTGGGATGACATGCCACTTAAACACGCCGGAGTATATAATCCAATGTTTAATGACAAAATTTCTGTAAAAGAGGTTGACGAAATTTGGGAGAAAAACGAAATTAACTTGATGAATTTTATTGAAAAATTTCCAAAAAATGCTGTCTATATGAGATGGAATTACCAAAAATCTGATACTTACGGTAATTTAAAAGCCATGGATTGGTATTCAAAAAATGAATTAATTGTAATGGGAGCTACAGCTGGCCAGACTAGATGGACACTAATGCCACAAAACCAAAGTAATATTTCTCAAATAAAATCTTTCGCATCTAGTTCTATTGATAAAAAATTAGATGGTCTATTACTGACCTTATGGGATGATGACTCTCCTCATTTTGAACTTTACAAAAGAGGAATTGCTGCTTTTGCACAATACAGCTGGTCTGGTAATAGTTTGCCAATTGAAGAATTTAAAAAATTATTTAGAATTAAAAATTTTGGATCTCAATTTGGAGAGGATAGCTATGCCTTTATAGATTTACTAGAAAAGCCAGTAGGTATGTGGCTTAATATGCTGCTTTCAGAAAACGGATGGAGACCTGGACTTTCTAAAAAACAAAACCCATTAGAATCTGACATTATTGACCTGCCTAACTTAGATAAAAAAGGAGAATGGTCTAAAAAACATGAAGTTAGAATTAATGATGCTAAAAGATCCTTAGAAATTTCACTCAAAGTAGAAACTATTATTAATAATCTTATTCAAAATGAATCTAAAAATTTATATCTATTACAGATTTATAGCCAGGTGAATGAGCTTACTAAGTTTTCTTCTAATGTAATATTAAAATTAGAAAAAGTCGATCTTGAAGGAGATTTAAAACATATAATAAATCTTGAAAGTGAGTTTAATATTACAAGAGAAAAGTTTGAAGAAATCTATTCTAAAACTAGAATCCTAAATAAACCGAAAGATTATATTTTAGATCAGGATCATCATCACCATCCCGCTAATCAAACTAAAAATTTTGATTGGCAGTTCTTATCTGAAATAATGCTAATAAATAAAATAAAAGAAACTTATAAAATCTGATCATGAAAAATTTAAAATATACTTTAATTGTACTATTGTTTTTCACTATTTCTTGTGAAAAAAACGAATCAGAATGGATTGATTTATTTGACGGGAAGTCAACTGATGGATGGAGAGCTTACAACGGAAAAGAAATACCTCAAAAATGGGCCGCTGTTGATGGAGAATTAACATTTGACACTGATCTTAAGTTAGAAAATGAGTGGAAAGGAGGAGGTGATATAATATATTATAAGGAAGAATTCGAATACTTTGAACTATATCTTGAGTGGAAACTTCCAAAAGGAGGAAATAGTGGAGTTTTTTATAACGTTCAAGAAGGTTTTCAAGCTCCATACGCTATTTCACCGGAGTATCAATTAATAGATGATTTAGGATGGGAAGAAATTAATAACGCTAAGCTTGAAGAATGGCAAAAAGCTGGCGCTAATTATGCAATGCATGAAGCGGATTTAAGTAAAAAACAATTAAATCCTGCGGGTCAGTGGAATTCATCTAGAATATTATATACAGCTAAGAAAGTTCAACACTGGTTAAATGGAGAATTGTTATTGGAATTTGAACCATATTCAAAAGAATGGTTATTAAAAAGAGATTCTGGAAAATGGGATGATTATCCTGATTATGGAAAATTTAGAAAAGGATATATAGCTCTTCAAGACCACGACAGTCCGATATGGTTTAGAAATATAAAAATCAGAAAACTTTAACTAATCAAAATTAATTTTTGATATAACAGGAATCATTTTATCCACCCATAGTTTATACATTTTTCCGCTTGGATGTAATCTATCACTTGCGATTAAACTAATGTCAGTAAGCGCTCTTCTTGAAATAGTTGTAATATTAAAATATCGAATTCCTCTTTTTTCAGATTCTTCTTTTAATACTGAATTAAAATCATCAATTTCTTTTGAAATTTGAGTTCTGTTTAAGGTAGCTCCATAAGGGCTAGACCCCCAATCTGGAATAGAAACTACAAATATCCTTTCTTTTCTATTTTCAACAAGTTTCAATGATTTTTCTAATATTTCTACAAATTCAGGCCTAAATCCAACAGCATCTTGACCTTGAAATTGATTGTTAACTCCAATTAATAACGAAACAAGACCGTAGGGTGGTTCCAAATTAGAACTGTTCATAGCTTCCTTTAGTTGATCAACTCTCCATCCAGTTTGAGCTATAATTTTAAGAGTATCTACAACATTTGTAGTTGCTTTTAACTCTTTTAAAAATTGGACAGGCCATCTTTGATTAACTTCAACAGATTGGCCAATTGTATAGCTGTCTCCAAGAGCTAAAAATTTAGATGTGTTCTTTCCAACATAATTTTTTTTAAATATTGCGGTAATATTTTTTTCACTGTCAATATTAATATGAACAGGGTTTGTGGTATTATTTTCAATATCTCCTTGCCACTCAATAAAAGTCCATCCGTTTTCTGGCGAAGCTAAAATCTCTACGATACTTCCATAGTTGTAATCATTTTTTGAACCACTTTTAATTAATCTTTTAGAAACTTTTCCTTGACCTTCAATGGTAATATTTAATTCAAATGTTTTTTTGGAAAAATTAGCGATTACAGTTTTATCAGAATCAACATTTAAATCAGTTAGAGCTTGATTACTGTTAAGATCACCAGACCAGAAATCAAAACTATAATTCTCTGCTGGAACAGCTTCGAGTTTTAAAATTTCACCTTCATTGTAATTACTTGAATTTAAATTAATTGATCCACCATTTTGTGGTTGGCTTACAAAATCAATTTGAAATAGGACAGGTTCCTTGTTACAGGAAACTAGCAACAAAAAAAAGAGTAAGAATTTTAATTTAGACAACTTGAAACTTATTTATAAAATATTAGATCAAATATTGTGCTAATAAAATAAGTTAATTACAAACTCCAGCCTTTTCTATAAGCCTTATGTAATAAAGCATTTGCTTTTTCGTTGTTTTTAAATTTAAACTCTTTAGAATTCCATTCAAGTTTTTGATTTTTTAAACGAATTGCAATCATACCAAGTAAAGCCATTTCTGTTAAAGGACCTCCGTAATCAAACGATGAACATGCAGAAACTCCATCTTTACATGCTCTAATCCAATCTCCTTCATGGGTAGTGTCTACTCGTTTTATATATGGAGCAGGTTGTTTGTAATTTAACATTTTTTCTTCGGGGATGATTTTAACACCACTTGCTCCGTGTGAGTCGTGAGTTATTTTACCTTGATCCCCAATAAACATAGCTCCACTTAAAGTAAATTGTTCACCACTCTTGAACTCTTCAGGAATTGTAGGCTGAATTCTTCCATCTGACCATGTAAGGTTTAACTCCGGATGTTTTCCTCTTTTAGGGAATTTCATTCTAACAATAGAAGCCGACGGATAGGTTTGAGATTCAATTTCAGGAATGTAGTGTGTTGATGTGGCTTGAATTTCAGTAGGAGCACCAAGTTCAAGGGCATAAAAAGCAGGATCTAAAATGTGACAGCCCATATCTCCCATTGACCCTGTTCCAAAATCAATCCATGCTCTCCATGCAAGAGGATGATAGTCAGGATGATAATCTCGATATTGAGCAGGTCCTAACCACAAATCCCAATCAAGTCCATTTGGAACTGGAGGCTTTTCTTTAGATTTTGCTTTTACCGCAAAAGTGTCCCAAGCACTTCCTCCTATTGGTCTATCAGTCCAAGCATATAATTCTCTTACCGGACCAATTGCATCATCATCAATCCATTCTTTTAGTTTTCTGATTTCATCAGAAGATCTTCCTTGATTACCCATTTGCGTCTGGACATTATATTTTTTCGCTGCTTTTGTGATTTCACGAGCTTCATATACTGTATGAGTTAAAGGTTTTTGACAATATACATGTTTACCCATTTTAATAGCTTTCATTGTTATAACTGCATGATTATGATCAGGTGTTGCAACAATAACAGCATCTATATCTTTTTGTTTATCGAGCATCACTCTGTAATCTTTATAGATTTTTGCTTTTGGGTATTTATCAAAAGTTGGTTTAGATTGATTAAAATCAACATCACAAAGCGCTACTATATTTTCATTTCTACACTGATGTATGTTATTAGAACCCATTCCCCATTTTCTTACTCCAACGGCAGCTATATTTAGCTTGTCACTTGGAGAAATAAATCCATTGCCGCCAAGAACATGTCTTGGTACAATAAATAGAGGTGGGATGATTAATGATTTTTTTAAAAACCCTCTTCTAGAATTGTCTTTTTTACTCATAATAGTATCATTTACTTTAAATTTAGTTGATATAAATTATCAAAACAAATTAGAACTTAACTATTAATCTAATATTAAATTATTTGTTCTTAGTCCCTCCTAATTTAGGTTTGATCTTTTTTAAAAAAAAATCTATTTTTTTTTAATTAATTTTAAGATATAATATATTTATTATGAAAAATAACAGAAGAAATTTTATTAAATCGTCAGCTGCTTTAGCATCATTAAGTGTTTTCCCGACATCAATTTGGGCTTCAAATAACAATCAAATTTTAAGATTAGCCCATGTAGGCGTTGGAGGAATGGGGGCAGCAGATCTAAAAGACATGTCCTCTCACAAATCTGTAGAGGTTGTAGCGCTTTGTGATGTAGATTCAAATGCATTAGATGCAGCAAGTAAGCTTCACCCAAATGCGAAAACCTATAAAGACTACAGAATAATGTTTAAAGAAATTGCTGATTCAATTGATGCTGTCATGGTTTCTACACCTGATCATACTCATGCTCCAGTTTCGATGATGGCAATGGAATTAAATAAATCAGTTTATTGTCAGAAGCCTTTAACTCATCATGTTAGTGAAGCTAGAGCAATGCGAAAAATTGCAAAAGATAAAAATCTAATTACCCAAATGGGAATTCAGGTACATTCTTTTTACGATTATAAATTAGCTACTTTATTAATTCAATCAGGAATTATAGGAAAAGTAAATACAGTTAGAGCATGGTCTCCAAAAAATTGGGGTTATGATGGTCCAAAACCAAAAGGATCTGATCCAGTTCCCGAAAATTTAGATTGGAATCTTTGGTTAGGCACAGCAGCTAATAGAGAATTTAAAGACAAAATTTATCATCCTGGTAATTGGAGAAAGATTGTAGATTATGGATGTGGAACACTTGGAGATATGGGTGTTCATATTTTTGATACCCCCTACAATGCCCTTGAATTGGATGTGCCAATAACCATAAAAAATAAGTGCAGAAAGCCAAATGGATTTGGTTTTCCTGAACACAACCAAGTTACATATGAATTTCCAGGTACAAAACATACAACTGATAAGTTAAAATGGATATGGCAAGATGGTTCTGGAGCGCCAAAAAATCATAAGGACTTAAAATTACCTAACAAAGATAAATTACCTTTGCAAGGTGCAATGTTTGTTGGAGAGAAAGGTAGATTATTACTTCCACACTTCATGGAACTACCTAAATTAATTGTTGATGGTAAATATAAAGACATAGATCTTTCAGAATTAGAAAATTCTGGAAAAATAACAAATCAACCTGTTAGGGATTACGGAGGTGAGTCATATTTACATTATCACCAATTTGTTGATGCCTGTCTTGGTAAGGATAAATGTTCTGCACCTTTTTCATATTCTGCACGTTTAACTGAAACAATTTTATTGGGTGTGATAGCTGGAAGATTTCCTGGAAAAACTTTACATTGGGATAATAAATTAGCGAAATTTAAAGAAGAAGAGGTAAATAAATTTCTTGATAGTCCATACAGAGAATTTTAAATTGTAATCCTTTCTTTTTTTCATTACTTTAAAGTAATGAAATTGATTTATCTCTTAATTTGTTTTTCTTTTAGCTTTTCTTTTGGCCAGGAAGAATTTACTGAATACAATCAATATATTTTAAACACTAACTATAGTCTTGAAATGAGTCCTATTAGTGGTGGTCAATTTTTAATGGGTAGCCCATTAAATGAAAAAAACAGATTAGCTGATGAAGGACCTGTTCATAGAGTTGAATTAGATTCGTTTTGGATGGCTAAATATGAAACAACTTGGGATTTATACAATTTATTTATGAGTCGTAATTTGGATGAACTTCAACCAAGATTTAATTCTGAAAACGAAGTAAATATAGATATTGATGCAGTTTCAGGTGCAACAACACCATACGTAGAAATGAGTTTTGGAATGGGTACTGATGGATTTCCTGCAATATCAATGACTCAACTGGCCGCTAAAAAATTCTGTCAATGGCTTTCTGCTATAACAGGAAACTTTTACAGGCTTCCATCAGAAGCTGAATGGGAATATGCCTGTCGAGCAGGATCTGAGAAAGCTTATTCATTTGGTGATGATCCCAAAGAATTAAATAATTACGCTTGGTTTAAAGATAACAGTGATAATAAATATCATAAAGTCGGTCTAAAGCTACCAAACAACTGGGGGTTATATGACATGCATGGTAATGTTTCTGAGTGGACTTTAGATGCATACAATACTACAGCATATTTAAAAGCATCACAAAATTTAAATAAAAATCCAATTGTTAAACCATTAAAATTATATCCAAGAGTAGTTAGGGGAGGGTCATGGAAAAGTTCTAACTATAGACTAAGAAGTGCGTCTAGGCAAGCATCTTCAAAACAATGGAAAAAACAAGATCCTCAAATTCCAAGAAGTAAATGGTGGCATACAGATGCACAGTTTGTTGGGTTCAGAGTAGTAAGACCATTCATAACACCAACTGTTGAGGAACAAAACGAATACTGGAATAATTAATATAACATTATGAAAAGAAGAAATTTTATACAAAACTCAACTCTTTCAGCTGCCAGTTTAATGGTAGTTAACCCACTATTTTCTAATAATAATCCTAAACCAAATCACATTTATAATCTTAATTATGCTCCACACTTTGGAATGTTTAAAAACCATGCTGGATCAGATATTTTTAATCAATTAGAATTTATTAAAGACCAAGGATTTAAAGCGTTCGAGGATAATGGAATGAAAAATAGAGATGCTAAAACTCAAGAAAAAATAGGAGATTTTCTATTAAATAATAATATGAAAATGGGCGTCTTTGTTGCTCATAAAATATATTGGAATGAACCCAATCTAGCAAGTGGTGACTTAAACAAACGAAAAGAATTTTTAAATGACATTTCAAATTCTATTGATGTTGCAAAAAGAGTCAATGCAAAATGGATGACTGTAGTTCCTGGACATTTGGATTTAAGAAAAGACATGAATTATCAAACTCAAAATGTTATAGAAACTTTAAAACAAGCATCTGGACTGTTAGAAAAACACGACTTAACAATGGTTTTAGAACCTTTAAATTTTAGAGATCATCCTGGTCTGTTTTTAACTGAAAGTCCTCAAGCTTTTCAAATTTGTAAAGCAGTAAATTCAAAATCTTGTAAAATTCTTTTTGATATTTATCATCAACAAATACAAGAAGGAAATTTAATTCCAAATATTGAAGCATCATGGAATGAAATAGCCTACTTTCAGATTGGAGATAACCCTGGAAGAAATGAGCCAACTACTGGTGAGATAAATTATAAAAATATTTTTAGATATATTTATGATAAAGGATTTAATGGAGTTTTAGGGATGGAGCATGGTAATTCAGTTAATGGATTAGAGGGAGAATTAAAACTTATAAATTCATATAAAAAAGTTGATAACTTTAAATAAATCAAAATGAGTAAAAAACAATTTTCTAGAAGATCTTTTGTTAAGTCTACGGCTTTAACTGGAGGCGTATTATTGTCTTCAACATTTTCGTTAGAAGCCATGGCAAATAGTTCTAATAATAAAAAATTAAAACTTGTCTTAGTTGGTTGTGGTGGTAGAGGAACTGGCGCTGCAGTTCAAGCTTTAAGAGCTGACAAGGATGTTGAATTGGTTGCAATGGCTGATGCTTTTGAAGACAGATTAGAATCAAGTTTAAAAGCTATTTCAGAAGAACTTGATGGTGAAAGAAACGTGAAAGTGAAAGAAAAAAATAGACATGTAGGATTTAACTCATATCAAAAAGTTATAGATATGGCAGATGTAGTAATTTTAGCTACACCCCCTGGTTTTAGACCGCTTCATTTTAAATATGCGATTGACAATGACAAACATGTTTTTATGGAAAAACCTGTTGCAACAGATGCTAATGGAGTTAGACAAGTTCTTGAATCTGCTAAAGTTGCAAAGAAAAAAAAATTAAATGTAGTGGTTGGTCTTCAAAGAAGGTATCAAAAAAGTTATAACTCAACACTTAAACTTATCAATAATGGTAATATTGGAAAAATTGTTTCTGGTCAAGTTTATTGGAACAGTGCTGGAGTTTGGGTAAGAAAAAGAGTAAAAGGTCAAACAGAAATGGAATATCAGATGAGAAATTGGTATTATTTTAATTGGCTTTGTGGAGATCATATACTAGAACAGCACATTCACAATATTGATGTTGCCAATTGGTTTATTGGTGAATACCCAAATTCTGCAAGTGGAATGGGTGGAAGAGAAGTAAGAAACGGAATCGATCATGGAGAAATATTTGATCATCATTTTGTAGAATTTAAATACCCTAGCGGAGCAATAATATCTAGTCAATGTCGTCATCAACCAGGAACAAAATATGACGTAAGTGAGGCATTTCAGGGAACGAAAGCTAATGTGGTAACATCAGGAGATTATTGTAAAATTATTGATCATAATGGTAATGATATGTTTAAGCATGATCCTTCCAATGATATAAGCCCATACCAAATCGAACACGACAGGTTATTTGAATCTATTAGATCTGGAGGCGTAATTAATAATGCAGAATATGGAGCAAAATCTACATTAACAGCAATTATGGGTAGAATGGCTACTTATACAGGAAAAGAAATTACATGGGAACAGGCATTAAATTCTCAACAAGTTCTTGTTCCTAATGATTTAAGCTGGAATTCTACTCCACCAACACTTCCTGATAGTAATGGTAGATATTCTATTCCAAAGCCAGGACAAACTAAATTGATTTAAAATGTATAGGCACATATTTTTATATCTTTTTCTAATTGTCTTAATTGGTTGTAGTGACCAGGACGATGAATTACAGCCAATAACTCAGCCCGATTGGACGCAAAAAGAATTTTCGATTAACTATGGTGGATTGAGCAGAAGATACACATTATATAAACCAAAAAGTTATTCTGAAAATTCTCCACTCTTGTTTATGCTTCACGGATTTGGAAGTAATATGAACAATATTTTAGCGTATTCAAAGATGAATGATATAGCAGATCAAAACGGATTCATGGTTTGCTATCCACAGGGAACAACTCTAGTGACTGGACAAACTCACTGGAATGCTAATTTGCAAATGAGTACTGTAAACGATATAGATTTTTTATCTTTTTTAGCTTTAAAAATTCAAGAGGAATTTAAGACTAGTGTTGACAATATATTTACATCAGGAATGTCCAACGGAGGATTTATGTCCTATACTTTAGGATGTGAAAAGTCTGATGTTTTCAAGGCTGTAGCATCAATTACAGGAACAATGAGCGGATCGGATTGGACTAATTGTTCACCAGCTTATAAAATTCCTATTTTACAAATGTCTGGTACAGCTGATACTACTGTTCCTTGGGACGGAACTATGAATACTGCTTATGGCTGGGGAGGCGCTCCTCATATTTTAGAAGTAATGGAATTTTGGTCTGATTTAAATGCTTGTGTTCAAGATGAGGTTTTTAATTTTCCTGATATTGATAAAACAGATTATTCTACAGTTTCTTTAACGAAAAAAAAGGGAGGAAGTTATAATAATGAAGTTTGGTTTTACAAGGTTGACGGAGGAGGTCATGACTGGCCTGGATCTTGGGGAAACGGAGATATAAACACAAGTGATGAAATATGGAAGTTTTTCAAACACCACCTAAAATAATTAGGCAAGTAAATCTTTAATGACATTTCCTGAAACATCGGTTAATCTAAACCTTCTGCCTTGATGCTTATAAATCATTTTCGTATGATCAACTCCAAATTGATTTAATATTGTTGCTTGTAAGTCATGAACATGAACAGGATCTTTGACAATATTATAGCCTAAATCGTCAGTTTCTCCATAGCTAAATCCAGGTTTAATCCCCCCCCCTGCCATAAAAATAGTAAATGATCTTGGATGATGATCTCTTCCGTAATTGGTGTCTGATAAAGTACCTTGACAATAGTTAGTTCTTCCAAATTCTCCTCCCCACACTACTAATGTATCTTCAAGTAATCCTCTTTGTTTTAAATCCATTATTAGAGCAGCTGTAGGTTGATCAACATCACTTGATTGACCTTTAATTTGATTAGGAAGATTTTCGTGCTGATCCCAACCCATATGATAAAGTTGAACAAATCTTACGTCCTTTTCAATTAATCTTCTAGCCTGAATACAATTAGCTGCATAAGTACCAGGCTTCTGAGCATCAGGTCCATACATTTGAAGTATATGGTCAGGTTCATCTGAGATATCCATTGTTTCAGGAACTGAGGTCTGCATTCTATAAGCCATTTCATATTGAGCTATTCGACTGCTAATTTCAGGATCTCCAAATGAAGCTTCTTGTTGGTGATTGAGTTCAGCCAAGTAGTCAAGCATTTTTCTTCTTTCTTGTGCAGTAACCCCGTCAGGATTCTTTAAATATAAAACAGGATCTTTTGCTGATCTAAACTGTACTCCTTGATGAAGTGAACTTAAAAATCCATTTCCCCAAAGTCTTGAATAAAGAGGTTGGCCTTTTGGTCTTCCTGTCCCATTTGAGAGTAAAACCACAAAAGAAGGCATGTTGTTATTTAAACTACCTAAACCATAACTCATCCATGAACCCATGCTTGGTCTTCCTGGTTGTTGTGAACCAGTCTGAAAGAATGTTATTGCAGGATCATGATTTATTGCTTCTGTGTGCATAGATTTTACAAAACATAATTCATCAGCTATTTTACCAACATATGGCATTAATTCACTAACCCATGCTCTAGATTCTCCATATTGTTTAAAGTTGTAGTTGCTACCAACTAAAGGAAATTTATCTTGACCAGATGTCATCCCAGTTAACCTTTGACCATCTCTAACAGATGAAGGTAGGTCAGTTCCTCTTAATTGATTAAGCTTAGGCTTGTAATCAAATAAATCTAATTGTGATGGACCTCCACTTTGAAATAAATAAATTATTCTTTTTGCTTTGGGTGCAAAATGAGGAAGATTTAAAGAATTATTGTTTAATGAAGCAAAAGGATTTGTTTCTTTACCAAAATTGAAAGGATCTAGCATAGAACCAAGTGCTAAACCACCAATACCTAAACCAGCTTTTTTTAAAAAGTTACGTCTGTTATTGTTTAAAAAGTGTTTATGTATTTCCTCCATTTTTTAACTTTTTTGGGTGGTTTCATCTAAGTTATATACTAAAACCGCGAGAGAGTTAAATGCTATTTTTTCTTCAATATTATTTAACTTTTTTATTTCATCAAGATAGTTTTTTAGTTTAACAACTTCATTGTCAATTGGTGTTCTTCCAGTAACGGTGCGATACAGTTTTATAATTTTTTTATCAATTGAAATGTTTTCTTTAAAAATTGAAGTAGATAAATTCTCAGCAGCCAGTTGATACTGCGGGTCGTTCATTAATGCTAATGATTGAAGTGGAGTGCTAGTTTTTTGACGAACTGGCGCACAAAAATCTCTAGTTGGCGCATCAAATATCATCATTGAAGGA
Source organism: Flavobacteriaceae bacterium (assembly GCA_002700465.1). Taxonomy (GTDB): domain Bacteria; phylum Bacteroidota; class Bacteroidia; order Flavobacteriales; family Flavobacteriaceae; genus MAG-121220-bin8. Next base: position 13,838 of record PADT01000063.1, read on the forward strand.
GGCGGAACAGTTCTTTTCCAAAAAGTATATAAACTTCTTCTAAATAAATTGTCGCCTGTGTCAGGAACATAGAAAGCTAGACTTCCACCACCACCGCCGGTAACTTCATTCCAAAGATTTGGAGGCTGCATAGGCTTAACGCTAGGACCACCAATTTTGTGAACAAGCATTCCACTTGTTGAAAGTGCATTATCTCTTATCATCTCAGCTGAAAGTTTTTGTCTTGGATAATTAGCAAGGTATGTATTGTCAGAATCCATTAATCGGTTCTCTTTTTTAATTTTACTAGACTGTCTATAGGTTGATGACATTACTATCCTTTTAATAAACTTTTTTGTATCCCAATTGTCTTTATTTTGAAAAGTGTAAGCAAGCCAATCTAATAATTCAGGGTTAAAGGGTTTATTTCCTTGACTTCCAAAATCATCAGGTGTGGCTACTATACCAATTCCAAAAAATTGTTGCCACAACCTATTAACAGTAACTCTGGATGTTAAAGGATTGTCTTTATCAAAAAACCATTTCGATAGCCCTATTCTGTCTGAAGAATATTTTTGTTCATCGAATTTTAATACAGTTTCAGGTGTACCAGGCTTTACAAGTCTAGTTGGAGCATCATAACTTCCGCGGTTTAAAACATATGTATTTCTTAGATTTTCAGTTTCTTTCATTACCATCAGAGTTACATCATTAATACTGTCTGGTAGGTTTACAAAAGGCAAATCACTTTTAATATCATTAGCGTTTATAGTTAAATTTGGTTTTGGAGCAGTATCCCCATAAACAATCAAACCGTTTTCATCCACGTTATTAAAAAAACTGTAAAGACTAAAAAATTCATCGTGTGAAATTGGATCATATTTGTGAGTGTGACATCTGGCGCACTCTACAGTTAATCCCATCATTATTTTAGCAGATGTTACAGTTCGATCTGCAACATATTCAACTCTATATTCTTCTGGAACTACTCCACCTTCCTGAGTTATCTTATGGTTTCTGTTAAATCCAGAAGCTAAAATTTGTTCTTTAGTGGCGTTTGGCAGCATGTCTCCAGCCATTTGCCATGTTATAAATTTATCATAAGGCATATTTGAATTGTACGCGTGAATAACCCAATCTCTCCACGGCCACATGATTCGTTCTTGATCGTCTTGATAACCATGACTATCTCCATATCTAGATAAATCCATCCATATAGCGGCCATTCTTTCGCCGTAAGTTTTAGAATCTAATAAATTATCTATTAAACGCTCATATGCATCATCGCTTGAATCAGAAATAAAATCATCAATCCTTTTTAAAGATGGAGGAAGACCGGTAAGATCAAAATAAGCTCTTCTTATTAATATTTCTTTTTCTTCAATTTCTGAAGGTGACATTCCTTTAGACTCTAATTTACTAGCTATAAATAAATCTATTTCATTAGTTGCCCAATTTTTAAAATTTGTTTCTGGTAATTTTGGAAGTTCAGGTTTAGTATATGCCCAATGAGGTTCCCATTTTCCACCTTGATTAACCCATTTTTTTAAAATCTGTTTTTCTTTTTCAGATAAAATTAAGTTTGATTCTGGTGGTGGCATTATATAGATAGAGTTTTCACTATCAATCCTTTTTAAAATTTCACTCTCATTTGGATTTTTTTTATCTATTACGTAATGGTTTGTATTATCTTCTAAAGCTTTATAAAAACCATCTTCAATATCAAGTCTTAAATTCGCTTTTCTAGCTTTGTCGTCAGGACCATGACAAGTATAGCATTTATCAGAAAGAATTGGTTTAACATCAAAGTTGAAATTAACTTCTGTGACATCAATTTTAGAACTTGTTTCAACAAACTGATTAGTTTGATTGATTGTAGTTATTTCATCTATTGTTGGCTTAGAATAAATATATTTAAATACCAACACAACAGTTAGAGGGACAAAGAAATATGATAATATTTTAAAATTATTCTTTTTCACTAATCCTAAAGTTAAGAAATTAGTTTAATTCTGCTATAAAGATATTTTTAAAAAATGCTTTTCCAGGTTAATCTTGAAGAGAAATATGACCTGATTTACTTTTTGAAAAACCAATCCATTTTTCATCGCCTAAGTATTCAAATTATTGTGAAATTTAGCAGAAAAAATTAATGAATAGGATCTTTTTAAAAATAAAACCTCTTGTTTTTAATTAAACTCTATTTTTCTAATGCAGACAAAATTATTTTTTCCATTACTTTATATCCTGCAAGGTTAGGATGGACTAAATCATCTGCAGTTGTATATTCAGGTACTTTAAGACCTCCTTTATCGTCAGCCACTGAAGTGAAATAGTCTACATAAGTTATATTATTTTGATCACAATAATTTTTTAAAATACTATTTAACTTAATCACTTTTGGACCAGGCTCTATTCCAGGTGACCATGGAAAGTCTATTGCTGGAAGAGTAGAACATATATAAACTTTTATATTATTAGCTTTTGCTATCTCAGCCATTGAAATAATATTTTCAGCTGTATTTTCAAGAGAGATTGGTCCAGTATTTCCAGCTATATCATTTATTCCGGCTAGAATTACTACAGCCTTAGGATTTAAGTTTACTACATCAGGTCTAAATCTGATTAACATTTGAGGAGTAGTTTGACCGCTAATTCCTCTATTTACAAAAGGATTATTTATAAAAAAATCTTTATCAAAATTCGACCATCCTTCTGTAATAGAATTACCCATAAAAACAACTCTATTTGGCTCATCTATTTTTTTAAGTTGTTCGTTATCTTTCTCAAACTTTTTTAGGTGAGCCCAATCTGTAAGAGTTCCTCCACCTTGAATATAAATATCTTGTGCGTTGTTACTCATAATGATTGAAAATAAAAAAATTATTAGTGTTGTTATATTATATTTCATTGTTTTTTAGTTTTAGAATGAATCCATTTAAGAAAATTTTTTTCAGCGAAAGCATTGTTCCAGCTGTCGTGTCCAACATTTTCATAAAAGGTTATTTTGGGACTTCCCCCAGCATCAATAATAGCATTAGCCATTTTTAAAGATTTTTTTGGACTAACTACAGTATCGTCAGATCCATGAAAAATCCACATTGGAATTTTTTTCGCATAGTTATTAACTAAATCGGGATTACCATCTCCACAAATTGGAGTTGCTGCAGCAAACATATCAGGTCTTAAATTTAATATAACAAATGTTCCCATCCCACCCATAGACAGTCCACTTACATAAACTCTGTTAGTATCAACATCACTTCTTTCAATGAAACTGTCCATTAGTTTTACGACTAGACTTATAGCTTTTGACTCTTTCACATTATACGCAAACTTATAAGGATCTTTATAGCCCCACCAATCGTTATGTGGAGCTTGTGGGAATATTACCCATGAGTTATATTTTTCTCTGTTCTCTTTTTCTAAAAAAAGATTTCCTCCATGAATCAGTTGAGAAACATTGTCATTTCCTCTCTCACCAGCTCCGTGCAAGAACAAATGAACTGGATACTGTTTTTGTGGATTATAATTTAATGGTTTTAGTATTCTATAGTTTAATGTGTCATTTTCATTAACAAATATTTCTTTTTCATATGTTTTTAACTCTTGTGAAGTCAAGTTAAAAAGGCTAAATAGAAAAAAAAATGTAATTACATATTTCATTTGCTTTCAATTGTTGGAATTCTAATTTTTTCAACTAATTCTTGAATTTCTTCTGAGGGCTCCTTTGTTAAATGACATACAATTAATGAAACAATAAAATTAATTAGCATAGCGAATGTTCCAAATCCCTCTGGTGATATACCAAACCACCAATCGGCTTCAGTGCCCCCGCCAAACCATCCAAATTTGAATTTTGTCATGTAAAAAAGCATCAATAGTAGTCCAGTAATCATACCAGACACCGCACCTTCTTTATTCATTCTTTTATAAAAAATCCCCATGACTATTGCGGGAAAAAATGAAGCAGCTGCTAATCCAAAAGCAAGAGCAACAACTGCAGCAACAAATCCAGGTGGATTTATTCCAAAATACCCAGCCATTAAAACAGCAAAAAATGCAGATACTCTTGCGGCAATTAATTCACCTTTTTCACTAACATCGGGTTTTATAATTTTTTTAATTAAATCATGCGAAACTGAAGAAGAAATAACAAGTAATAATCCAGCAGCAGTTGACAAAGCTGCCGCCAAAGCACCGGCTGCAAGTAAAGCTATCACCCAATTTGGAAGTTCAGCTATTTCAGGATTAGCCATTACCATGATATCCCTGTCAATTGTTAATTCATTTATTTGTGAATCAGCAACATATTGTATAACTCCATCATTATTTTTATCTGTAAAAGTTAGAAGTCCAGTTTTTTCCCAATTTTCAAACCAAACAGGCATATCTTCGTACTTTTTTTCACTTACAGTTTCGATTAAATTGGTTCTTGCAAAAACTGCAATTGCAGGTGCAGTAGTATATAAAATTGCTATAAATAAAAGAGCCCAACCTGCGGATTTTCTTGCATCACTTACTTTTTTAACAGTAAAAAATCTAACAATAACATGGGGAAGGCCAGCAGTTCCAATCATCAAAGCAGCTGTTATAAAAAACACATCGAGCTTTGATTTTGAGCCTGTAGTATATTCGTGAAATCCTAAGTCTCTACTTAACCCGTCTAGCTTTTCTAAAAGATAAATCCCATCTGAGCCTTCAGATCCAAAGCCAAGTTGTGGAATTGGATTGCCTGTCATTTGCATAGAAATGAAAATTGCCGGAACCATAAAAGCAAAAATTAGAACACAATATTGTGCTACTTGGGTATAAGTAATTCCTTTCATTCCTCCTAAAACGGCATAAAATAGAACAATAGCCATTCCAATGACAACTCCTGTGTTTATATCTACCTCTAAATATCTTGAAAAGACAAGACCAACGCCTCTCATTTGACCAGCAACATATGTGAATGAAATTATTAAAGCACAAAAAACAGCTACAAGCCTTGCTGTGTCCGAATAATATCTGTCTCCAATAAAATCAGGAACAGTAAATTTTCCAAATTTTCTTAAATAAGGTGCTAGTAAAAGAGCAAGTAAAACGTATCCTCCAGTCCAACCCATTAAATATACTGAACCATCATAGCCCATAAAGGAAATTAATCCTGCCATTGAAATAAATGAGGCAGCAGACATCCAGTCAGCAGCCGTAGCCATTCCATTTGCAATAGGCGAAACACCTGACCCAGCCACATAAAACTCTTTTGTTGAACCTGCCTTAGACCAAATAGCAATACCTATGTATAATGAAAAGGTTATTCCAATCATTAACCAAATCCAAATTTGTAAATCCATAATTATTTTTTTGAATGATATTTTTTATCAAGTTTGTTCATAAGACCAATGTATATGAAAATTAATGTTACAAAAACATAAATAGATCCTTGTTGAGCAAACCAAAATCCAAGTTTGAATCCACCAATTTTAATTTGATTCAGTTCGTCAATTAAGAGTATTCCAAAACCAAAAGAAACAGTGAACCAAATTGATAGAAGAATTAATAAATATTTAAGATTTTTTTTCCAGTATTCTTTAGCTAAGTTTTTACTCATGATAGTGTGTTGTTTAATTGTAATTTTTTTAAAGATATATTTTAAACACCAAGATTTATAAATATACCATACTGCAAATTTACTTCTTAGTTTACTGCAGTCGTTGTTGTATCTAATTTAAAAAAAATAAAAAAATAATTATATTAAATAGGATTAAAGCCTGTATTTATTATACTAATCAGTTAAATTAGATGACTAAACTATTGTTAATTATAATACACCTCTAAAAAAACAAACCCTATTTTATGAAACAAATATTTTTCTTTTTTATTTTATGTTTAAGTTTTTCGTGTAACAATTCTAATACACAAGATTTAAAAGAAGTTCCAACAGGAATGATTCTAATAAAAGGTGGCGAGTTTTTGATGGGAGCAGACAATAATCAAGCTATGAGGGATGAATATCCTCAACATAAAGTTATTGTTAATTCTTTTTTAATGGATGAAACTGAAGTTACTAATGCTGATTTTAAGAAATTTGTAGAATCTACTGGCTATTTGACAACTGCAGAAAGAATCATAGATTGGAACGATTTGAAAAAATACTTACCTCCAAATACTCCAAAACCTCATGATAGTTTACTTGCACCTTCTTCACTTGTTTTTTTTGAATCAAAAACCAAAAATTTAAATGATTTTTCCCAATGGTGGAGGCTTCAAAAAGAAGTTAATTGGAAACAACCATACGGAATTGAAAGTACAATTGATACGATTTTAGATCATCCAGTTATTCATGTTAGTTGGGATGACGCTGTAGCTTATTGTAATTGGAAGGGAAGGAGATTGCCGACTGAAGCTGAATATGAATATGCAATGAGATCTGGGAATAAAAACACTTTATATACTTGGGGAAATCAACCTGTTGATTCAGGCAAACAAAAAGCTAATATTTGGCAAGGAAATTTTCCTTCAAACAATACACTGTCGGACGAGTTTTATTTCACTTCGCCTGTAAAATCATTTGACAAAAATGATTTTGGTTTATTTGATATCTCTGGAAATGTCTGGGAATGGTGTTCAGATTTATATAATAGCGACTATTATTCAACTCTTTCAAATGTAGTAGCAGATAATCCAAAAGGACCAGAAAAAAGCTTTGACCCAAATGATCCATTTAGTTCGAAAAGGGTTATGAGAGGAGGAAGTTTTTTGTGTAATGATTCATATTGTAGTGGTTTTAGAAACTCAATGAGAATGAAGAGTACACCTGATAGTAGTTCTCAACATGTAGGGTTTAGAACTGTACTAGATTTAAACTAATAAGAAAAATGCTCAGTTTTAGGAAACTGAGCATTTTTAACAACAACTAACCAAAAATATTATGTGTTAGTAAATTTGCATTAATCGTGCCAAACTCTTTTTGTTAAAATATTTCTTTGTAATTAAGAACAGTATTGTAGCCTTTATCATAAAAATATTTTTTTGAATTTACTGGTCCTGCTGCTAAAATAAAATCTCCTCCCCAAGCTCCTAAACTTTTAATTTCTCCTTCATAATCTTTAAAATACATATTTTTAATAGTATCTACTTTTAGAGTTTTTGAGATTATATTTTCATGCTTTATTATACAGTTTTGAAAATCTAATAATGTTTTTGAATTAACAAATTCAATTGTTAAATCCGACAATTTATTTATTGTTTGCTTAGATATTTTCAGTTCAAAAAATTTATCTATTTCTTTATTGCTATCCTGCTTTTTATTTAAATAAATAAAAAAAATATTTTTGGTGTAATCAGGACTAAACTGTATTGATTTTACGATTGGAACATTATTTTCTAGTTTATATAAAATTGGTCTTTTTGCTAATGCACATGCTATATCATAACCACTTCCTTTATAGTTTGACCATAACAACTCATAAGGATCTATATTAGCCCATTTTGAAATATTATTAATTAAAGTCGAGGATGTTCCAAGACCCCATTTTCTTGAAAAATTCAGTTGAGTTGTTACTAATCCTCCTCCGTTATTTATTAAAAATTCGGGATTTATATTGTTTGCAGAAATCAATATTGATTGGAGTGTTTTGCTATGTTTGTTTTTATTTTTTGTTATCTTAAAATTAGAAAGTTCAAATTCACAATCTATCCATATGTCATTTTCTTTATCATAACTTTTCCACTTTAGCCTATTTGAATTGTCGTATTTAAAATCTAGACTTTGTCTAAATTTAGTTGGTATTGCTAACGCAAGAGAACCTTTTGTGACATAATATTCGCTTGTAATTAAAAGTTTTCCTGGACTTGAAATTTTAAAATCCATTGTTTCTTAAATTTGTTAATTCAGTTTTAGCAGAGCTGTATGAAACAGTATTTTTTTTAAAAAAATTAATTAATTTTTCTTTTTCTTTCTCGCTTGCATTTAGAGAATTTAAAATATTTATTAAGTGCATTTTCATATGTCCTTTTTGAATCCCCGTTGTTATTAGAGAATTGATAGCTCCAAAATTTTGAGCAAGTCCAGCTACAGCAACTATTTTCATTAATTCTTTTCCATTTGGATTACCTAATAAATCTAATGACCACTTAACAAGTGGATGCAGATTTGTTATTCCTCCAACTGTTCCTAGTGATAAAGGAATTTCAATCCAAAATTTAAATATGTTATTTTCAATAGAAACATCAGTTAAACTTTTATAACGTCCATCTTTAGCCGCATAAGCATGTACTGCTGCTTCAATTGCTCTAAAATCGTTTCCTGTAGCAATAACAACAGAATCAACTCCGTTCATTATTCCTTTGTTGTGAGTTACCGCTCTATTGGTTTGAGTTTTAGCAATTTCTATAGCTTGAGCAAACTTTTTTACATACTCAAAGCCGTTAATTCCATTTTCAGTAATAGATTTTATATCACAACTTACCTCAGCTTTTACAACGCATTCTGGAACGTAATTTGAAAGAATACTCATTATAATGTCCAACTCTTTCTCCTTATCGTCAAAATCAGAATAGACTTTAGCTTCTCGTTTAAGTGTGGTTGCAAATTGTTCTAAACATGAATTTATAAAGTTTGCACCCATTGAATCTACAGTGTCGAAGATTGAATTTATCTGAAAGTAGTTTTCAATATCATTGGTTTTGTCTAAAATTTCAATATCCAATATTCCCCCTCCTCTTGCTTTCATACTAGAGTTTAATGAATCACTATCTTTAAAAAGAACGGGTTTTATAGTATTAAAAAACTTGAATAATTTATTTTTATCTCCTTTGAAAACAAAATGAACTTGACCTGTTTTTTTGAAATTTAAAATTTCAGTTTTGAAACCTCCTTTATTTCTCCAAAATTTCGCTGCTTTACAAGCAGCAGCAATTACTGAACTTTCTTCAATAACCATAGGAATTGTATAGTCTTTCCCGTCAATTAAAAAGTTAGGAGCAACACCTAACGGTAAATAAAAATTCGATAGTGTATTTTCTGTAAATTCATCATGAATTTTTTGTAATGCTTTGTCATTGTTCCAGTACTTCTCTAAAATTGAAGTAGATTGATTTCTAAAATAATTTGATTCTATCCACTCTATTTTTTTCTTTTTATTTAATCTAGAAAAACCCTCAATTTTATTTTCAAAAAATTCTTTTTTCATTGTTCAAAGATAATCAATGTATTGGTGATGTTCTTTCAATTTTTTAAATTAGTATTAACTTCAAAATAAATAATGAAATATATTATTAAAAAAATTCCGATTATATTTTTGTGTCTTTTGTTAATTATTAATTATGCTTGTAATGTTTCAGATGCAACTCAACGCCCAAATATAATTTATATACTAGCTGATGATTTAGGCTATGGAGAAATAGGAGCTTTTGGTCAGAAATTAATTGAAACTCCAAATATTGATAACTTAGCAAAATCAGGAATGATCTTTACTGATCATTATTCTGGCGCACCTGTTTGTGCACCGGCACGAAGTGTTTTGTTAACAGGAAGACACTCTGGAAATACACACATTAGAGCTAACGGTGAATGGTCTGAAAGAGGTAATGTATGGAGTTTTAAAGCGATGCTAGAAGACCCCAATTTAGAAGGGCAAAGACCTCTTTTAGATTCGATTACTACAGTTGCACAAGTACTAAATGATAATGGCTACAGAACAGGAATGGTAGGTAAGTGGGGTCTTGGAGCGCCATTAACTAATAGCATTCCAAACAAAAAAGGATTTGATTTTTTTTATGGATACAATTGTCAAAGACAAGCTCATACTTACTATCCAACTCATTTGTGGAAAAATCAAACAAGAGAATTATTAGATAATTATATAGTCACAAAACAAGAGGGTCTAGCTGATTTAGATCCACTTAATCCTGAATCATATTCAAAATATAATCAAAATGATTATGCACCAACTTTAATGCACAATGAAGCATTAAGTTTTATTTCAAGACACCAAGATTCACCTTTTTTCCTTTATTATGCTTCTCCAATTCCTCACTTACCTCTGCAAGCCCCAATTAAATGGGTTGAATATTATCAAAAAAAGTTTGGTAAAGAAACCCCCTACACAGGAAAATCATATTACCCAAATAAAACTCCAAAAGCTACATATGCTGCTATGATTTCTTATCTAGATGAGCAGGTTGGTGAACTAGTTGAAAAATTAAAAGAAATAAATCAACTTGATAACACACTAATTATTTTTACTAGTGATAATGGTCCCTCATGGGTTGATCATGTTGATTATAAGTTTTTTAATAGTACTGGTAAATTTGTCAATTCAAGAAGAACTATGAAAGGAAGTGTAAGCGAGGGTGGTATTAGGGTTCCCATGATAGCTTCATGGCCAAACAAAATAAAGCCAGGTTCTATATCAAACCATATATCGGCATTTTATGATTTTTTTGAAACGGCATGTGATGTTGCTGGGATTAAAAACAATGTTAAAACAGATGGAATAAGTTTTTATTCTGAAATGACTGGAGAAGTTCAAGCTAAACACGAATACTTATACTGGGAATATCCTGCTAGTGGTGGCTTGCAAGCAATAAGAATGGGTAAATGGAAAGGTGTTAAAAATAATTTATTTATAAGTCCCTCAAAATTAAAGCTGTTTAATTTAATGTCTGATGAAAAAGAATTAAATGATGTTTCTTTAAAAAATCCTGAAATAGTTAATCTGCTTGAGCAAAAACTTATTGAGGCTCACAGCACTCCCTATTTAAAAGAATTTATCATTCCTTCACTTGAACAATAGCTAAATGATTTCAAAAGCACCTGCAAGAATTTGTTTGTTTGGAGATCATCAAGATTATCTTGGACTTCCAGTTATTGCTTGCGCAATTAACAAATACATGTCAGTCGAAGGATTACCAAATAACACTAATTATTTATTGTTCTCTTTGATTGATCTTGAAAAGGAAGTTAAGATAAATTTGGATGAAGATTTTTCAGTTTTAAAAAAAGGAGATCATATTAGACACGTAATTAAGACTTTAAAAAAAAATAATATTAATATTGATAAAGGCTACGATATAAAAATTAGTAGTGATATTTTTATTAATGCAGGCATTTCAAGTTCTTCAGCTCTAATTGTAGCTTTAATTGGATTTTTTATAAAAATTTCTGATTCAAAAAATATTTCAGAAGAATTTATAGCAGAACTTGCTTATCAAAGTGAAGTAATTGAACAAGGAGGTTCAGGCGGGAGAATGGATCAGTATTCAATTTCAATTGGAAACACTATTTATTTAGAGACTAAAAGTGCTTTTAGTTATGAAAAAATAAATAATCCTTTTAAAAATTTCATAATTGCAAACTCTGGAGTTGAGAAAAAAACCGATTTAGTTTTAAAAAAACTAAAAAGTAAAACTATTAGTTCTATTGAAAATCTCAGAATAAATAATCCAACTTTTAACTTAAATAAAATTGCTGTTAATGATATAGATAAATACGAAAATCAAATGAATAAAACTTCTTTTAGATACTTTAAAGCTGCTGTATTAAATCATTCGATTACTCAAGCAGCTTTTTTGGAATTAAAAAAGAAAAACCCTAGTCTTAATCATTTGGGAATTTTAATGAATAGGCATCACAAAATTTTAAAAAATGATTTATCAATCACCGTTCCCTTAATTGATAAAATGGTAGATTTAGCTTTTGAAAATGGAGCATATGGTGCAAAAATAATTGGTTCTGGAGGCGGAGGTTCTATTTTAATATTGGCGAATGAAAAAGATGAAAAAAGAATTATTAATAAGATGTATAATGCTGGTGCTAAGGAAGTGGTAAAAGCTAATGTGTCACGGGGAATATTTAGTCTATAGTTATTCTCTTTTTATCTATTAAAAAAAAATAGAAAAATAATAATTACTAAATTTAATTAATTTTTATTTCATGATAGATCTTTCTTTTCTCGATATTTCAATAATTATAGGATTTTTTTCAATAACATTATACATAGGTTTTTATGTTTCAAAAAAATCTTCTTCAAGTTCTAGTGAGTATTTTTTGTCTGGAAGAAACATGCCTTGGTGGTTGTTAGGAATTTCAATGGTTGCTACAACATTTTCAACGGACACTCCTAATTTAGTTACAGATATTGTTAGAAATAATGGTGTTTCAGGAAATTGGGTATGGTGGGCGTTTCTTTTCACAGGTCTTTTAACAGTATTTGTATATGCAAAACTTTGGCGTAGGTCAAATGTATCCACTGATATGGAATTTTATGAATTAAGATACAGTGGTTGGGGAGGTAAATTTTTAAGAGGATTTAGAGCAATTTACTTAGGTGTTATTTTTAATGTAATGGCGATGGCTGGTGTTACACTTGCAGCTATAAAAATTGGAGAGATTATGCTCGGTTTAGATCCAGTTGAAACTATTTTATATGCAGGGTCAATAACAGTTATATTTAGTACAGTAGGAGGATTTAGAGGTGTGGTTTATACTGATTTTATTCTCTTTTTTGTTGCTATGGTAGGTTCGATTGGTGCAGCTTATTATTTAGTTAATTTACCTGAAGTCGGTGGATTATCTAATTTAATATTAAATGAAAATGTTTCAAATAAACTTTCAATTATACCAAGTTTTGATGATCCAAATGTTTACATTCCATTGCTTATAGTTCCTCTAGCTGTCCAATGGTGGAGTTCATGGTATCCAGGCGCAGAGCCTGGAGGTGGTGGTTACATTGCTCAAAGAATGTTGGCTGCAAAAAACGAAAATCATGCAATTGGTGCTACTTTTTTCTTTAATGTAATGCATTATGCATTAAGACCTTGGCCATGGATAATTGTTGCTTTAGCTTCACTAGTTATTTTTCCAGATTTAGCAAGCATTCAGGAAGCTTTTCCAAATATATCTGCCGACAAATTAGGTCAAGATTTAGCCTATCCGGCTATGCTTACAAAATTACCTTCAGGGCTTTTAGGAATAGTTATAGCTTCTCTTGGCGCAGCATATATGTCAACAATATCTACTCATTTAAATTGGGGATCCTCGTACATTGTAAACGATTTTTATAAACAACAGGTTAATAAGAATGCTAGTGAAAAAGAACTGGTCAACATAGGAAGATTTTCAACTGTAACCTTGTTTGTTCTTAGTGCTATATTTGCTTTACTCCTTACAAATGCTCTACAATTATTTGATGTTATTTTAATGTTTGGAGCAGGTACTGGTTTAATATTTATATTGAGATGGTTTTGGTGGAGAATAAATGCTTGGAGCGAAATTTCTGCAATGTTTGTTTCTGGATTTATTTCTATTGTTTTAAATTTTTCTTCATTAGGAGATATATTGTTTTCCGATTCCGGACAATTTCCAAGTTATTATAAATTTCCAGCAGTTGTTTTATTTACTACAATAATATGGGTTATCGTAACTTTTTTAACTAAACCTGATACTACAGAATCTTTAATTAATTTTTGTAAAAAAACTAATCCAGGAGGACCGGGATGGAATAAAATTAAAAATGTAGCGAAGAATCAAAACATTTCATTTAATAAATCTAATGATGATGAAACATGGTCAGTTCCGTTAGGGATATTGTGTATGTTATGCGGATGTTTTGCCATTTACTCTCTTTTGTTTTCAACTGGGTATTTTATTTATGGTCAAATAAATGATGGTATTTCATTTTTAACAATATCCGTTGTGTTTGCTTGGGGATTAAAATATAATTGGAATAAACTTAAAAAATTAAATTAATGAATATTAGTCATAAATCTACTGGTACTTTAGAAAAAACTAGATTTGAAAAAATTCATAGTGTAATTTTTAAAGACTCAAAAGAGGCTTCAAAAATTGTAGCCAAAGAAATATCTGATCTAATAATAAGGAAACAAAAGCAAAATAAAAATTGTGTATTAGGTTTAGCTACGGGTTCATCTCCGATTTCTGTTTATCAGGAATTAGTAAGGTTGCACCGGGAGGAGGGATTAAGTTTTAAAAATGTTATCACTTTTAATCTAGATGAATATTATCCAATGGATAAAAATGATGTCAACAGTTATCATCATTTTATGGGAATTCATTTATTTAATCATATTGATATTGATATGAAAAATATTCATATTCCGGATGGAATAATCAAAAAAGATAAAATTAATGAGTATTGTGTAAATTATGAAAAACAAATAGTCGATTTCGGCGGAATAGACTTTCAACTACTTGGAATTGGAAGAACTGGTCACATAGGTTTTAACGAGCCAGGTTCTAATTACAGTTCTTTAACTAGGTTAGTTCACCTAGATTATATGACAAGAAATGATGCTAGAAAATCATTTTACGGCATCGAAAACGTTCCTACAACTGCAATTACAATGGGAATTAGAACCATTAGAAAATCTAAAAGAATTGTTTTAATGGCTTGGGGAAATAATAAATCAGCGGTTGTGCAAAAAGCAATAGAAGGTGAAATAGATTCTAATATTCCCTCAAGTTTCTTACAAAAACATAATAATGTAACATTTGTATTAGATGAGTCAGCTTCAGAGCACTTGACAAGAATAAAGTCTCCGTGGCTTACGGGTTCAACAGATTGGAGCGAGGAATTAAAAGCCAAAGCTGTAGCATGGCTTTGTGAAAAAACAGGAAAATCAATTTTAAATTTAACTGAGTCAGATTATAACGAAAATAATCTTTCGGAACTATTACTAACTAAATCATATTATGATATAAATCTTGATTTTTATAAAAGATTACATAGATCAATTACAGGTTGGCCAGGTGGAAAACCTGATTCTGATGATAAGGTAAGACCTGAAAGATCAAAACCAGCTAAAAAAAGAGTATTGATTTTTAGTCCTCATCCTGACGATGACGTAATTTCTATGGGTGGTACTTTTGACAGATTAGTTTCTCAGGGTCATGAAGTTCACATAGCATACCAAACATCCGGAAATATAGCAGTGAATAATTCTGACGTTCTAAAATTTTTAGAAGTTACAAGCGCAGCATTTCCAAATTCTAATTGTGAAAACAAAAATCTTATAGAAATTTTAAAAGATAATAATGAAATTTTAAATCATCCTGAAATAAGAAAAATTGCTGGAATTATTAGAGAAAAAGAATCTTTAGCTGCCACAAGATTTTTTGGAATTCCAGATTCTCAAGTTCATTTCTTGAAATTACCCTTCTANGAAACAGGAANCGTAAAGAAAAACATTCCAAGNAAAAAAGATTTTGATATAACAAGAAATATTNTAGATNAANTTAAACCNCATCAAATTTACGCTGCTGGAGACTTAGCAGACCCTCATGGCACTCATAAAGTTTGTTTGGATATNTTTCTTAANGTTTTGGANGATATCAAAAATAAATCCTTTATGAAAGATTGTTGGGTTTGGCTGTANAGAGGAGCNTGGCATGAATGGCCAATTCATGAAATNGATATGGCAGTTCCAATGAGCCCAAATCAANTTTTAAGAAAACGTAAAGCCATATTTTATCACCAAACTCAAAAAGATAATGTTATGTTTCAAGGAGATGATAATAGAGAGTTTTGGGTTAGAACAGAGGACAGAAACCGTGCAATAGCTAAAAAGTTTAGAGAGATTGGCATGTCTGATTACTCAGCAATTGAAACTTTTAAAAGATATCATTTTTAGGTACCTTACTTAAATGCAAATAATTAAAGAAGTTTGCGTTGATTCATTAGAAGATGCAATAAAAGCTGAAAAAAATGGAGCCAATAGAATTGAACTATGTGGAAGATTAGATTTGGATGGCTTAACACCATCTCGTGATTTGATTAGCAATGCATTTTCAATATTAAAAATTCCAATTAGAGTGATGATTAGACCTAAACATCCTTCATTTGAGTACTCAGAAGAAGAAATAAACACTATGATTGATGATATTAAATTTTGTAAATCGTTAGGTGTGGATGGTGTAGTTTTTGGATGTTTAGATGAGAATTCTAATTTTCAAATGGATCAGATAAATAGACTTTCTATAATTGCAAAGCCTTTAAATGTGATTATTCATAAAGCTATAGATTATACAAACTCTGTTTTAGATTCTTTGTCTTTGATATCAAAAAATTCTAATATAAATGGAGTGTTAACATCTGGGGGTGAGCGATTTGCAATAAATGCCGTTGAAACTCTAAAAAAAATGTTAGTTTTAGTACCTGATAAATTTGAAATTATTATAGCTGGAGGAATAACATTTGAGAATTTCGAAAGTTTACATGCCCTTTCAAATGGGAAATTTTATCACGGAAAAAAAATAATTAATATTAAATAAACTAATATGAGTAATCAAATTGAATTACATCAAAAAACACTTTTCGGACACCCAATAGGACTTTTCGTACTATTTTTTACTGAGTTATGGGAAAGGTTTAGCTATTATGGAATGAGAGCAATTCTTGTTTTGTACTTAGTTTCTGAGACTGGGGGAGACAACCCTGGAATGGGATGGACTGACGGCTCTGCAATCGCTCTATATGGTTGGTATACTATGTTTGTTTATTTAGCAACAATTCCCGGAGGAATTTTAGCAGACAGATTTTTAGGTCAAAGAAAATCTGTTATGGTTGGAGGTCTTTTATTGTGTTTTGGTCACGGTATTTTAGCGATTGAAGCATTATGGGCTTTCTATACAGGACTTACTTTTATTGTTTTGGGTGTAGGATGTTTAAAGGGAAATATTTCCACTATGGTTGGTGGATTATATGGAGATAAAGAAAATGATAAAAGAGACATGGGTTTTTATATTTTTTATATGGGAATCAATTTAGGTGCGGCTGTTTCAGCAATTCTAGTAGGTTATGTTGGAGAAGTTTATAATTGGCATTACGGTTTTGGTTTAGCTGGGATTGGAATGGCTATAGGTCAACTTGTATATTGGAAAGGTCAAAAATACCTGGTTCACGTTGGAAACAAAATAGAATTAGAGAATACTAATAAAGAATCTTCTAATTTATTTTTTCAAATTTTTAAGACAACTAATTCATTGATTGGATTTAGTTTGACAGCTTTGTTAGGTGTTTATATTGGTTATAGTGGAGACTGGAGTTATGGATTATTATTAATAGGAATTGCTTTTGCAGTTGGATTTGCAATAGTAGTTTATAACGATGGTAATAAAATTGAAAAAGACAGGATTTTAGTTACCTATTTAGCTTTTCTTATTGTTATAGTGTTTTGGGGAGCATTCGAACAAGCCGGAGGTTTAATGAACCTTTATGCATCGCAAAAAACTGATTTAGCTTTGGGTAGTTTTATGGTTCCAGCTAGTTGGTTTCAATCTGCAAACGCAACCTATATATTAATTTTTGCCACATTGGTTGGGTCTTTTTGGATTTGGTGGAAAAAA
>PADT01000064.1 GCA_002700465.1 Flavobacteriaceae bacterium
AGGGTCCTTAGCCTTAATATTTTCATCTATTTCTTTGAATTTATCATCAAATAAAATATTAAAATATTCTTGACTACCAATTCTAATATGAAAACCATCTTCAGGAGAAACAAATGAATTATTTTCTAGCTCTTCAGTATCAATAATTTTTCCAGTAGGAGTTTTATGCCATAAACCCTCTGGTGTATCTTTTTTTTCTTCAGTTGAAGTATGTATTCCTTTTGTTTTTCTTTTAAACCAAGCCATATAATGGATGTTTATTCAAATATACTAAACCAAATTTAGTTCAAGGTATCAACATTATTAAGATCTTCAAATGCTTGAGTAAGTCTAGATATAAAACTTTCTTCAGCTTTTCTTAACCAAACTCTTGGATCATAATACTTTTTATTTGGGATATCATTACCTTCAGAATTTCCAATTTGAGATTTTAAGTAATCTGTATTCATTTTAAAGTAATCTCTAATTCCACACATAAACGCATATTGCATATCGGTATCAATATTCATTTTTATAGCTCCATAATCAATAGCTTCCCTTATTTCTTTTACTGAAGAGCCAGACCCTCCGTGAAAAACAAAATTTATAGTATTATGTTCCACATTATATTTTTTTGAAATAAAATCCTGAGAATTTTTTAAGATTTTTGGAGTTAATTTTACATTTCCAGGTTTGTAAACTCCATGAACATTTCCAAATGCAGCAGCAATAGTAAATTTATCACTGATTTTTGATAATTCTTCATAAGCATATGCAACTTCTTCAGGTTGAGTATAGAGTTTTGAATCATCAATATCAGTATTATCAACTCCATCTTCTTCACCGCCTGTAATACCTAATTCAATTTCTAATGTCATCCCAATATTACTCATCCTTTTTAAATATTCTTTACATATAGAAATGTTTTCCTTAATCGGTTCCTCGGAAAGATCAATCATGTGTGAGCTGAATAAAGATTTTCCTGTTTTTTCAAAGTGATCTTCACTAGCTAGAAGTAATCCGTCAATCCAAGGTAAAAGTTTTTTAGCTGCATGATCTGTATGTAGGATGACAGGAACATTATAAGCTTCTGAAAGTTCATGAACATGTTTTGCACCAGCTATTGCACCTTTAATAGCGGCATTTTGATTTTCATTAGAAAGTCCTTTTCCAGCATTAAAAACAGCTCCGCCGTTTGAAAATTGAATTATTACTGGAGCGTTTAATTTTGATGCTGTTTCTAAAACTCCGTTAATTGAATTTGATCCAATTACATTTACAGCAGGTAATGCAAATTTTTTTGCTTTTGCCAGATTAAAAATCTCTTGAACTTCGTCACCTGTGGCAACACCTCCTTTAATTTGATTACTCATTTTTAATTTTTGATTAGTGCGCTAAATTAAAAAGAATTATTGGTCCTAAAAAGGATAATTTAAACCAATATTGAACACAGCTTTTTTTAAATTAAAATCAGTTAACCATCTCTCGTTGCTTTCAAGCACAGGGTTGTAAGTTTTTAGTCCCATGTCTAATCTTAAAATAAAATAACCAATGTTATACCTTAATCCGATACCGCTTCCTATTGCTATTTCGTCTAAATCTTTTAAGCTATTAAATTTTCTTTTAGAATCTTTTGTGTCATCAAATACATTCCATATGTTTCCTATATCGGTAAATAAAGCACCATCTATTCGTCCAAGGATTTTAAACCTGTATTCAATATTCATGGCTATTTTCATATTTGCTTCATTGAATTCACTTAAAGCTTCACTACTACCGGGACCAAGTCTGTAAACCTCCCAAGCTCTGTTGTCGTTTGATCCACCTGCAAAAAATGATTTTGAAAAAGGAATNTTATTTGAATTTCCAAACGGAATAGCTAATCCAAAAAATGATCTAAAAGCTATAATAGAATTTAANCCAATTGGCCAATGTTTNATATANCCAGTCTCAGTTTTTATAAATTGTGAGAATGTTAATCCTAAAACTTTNTTNTTACCAAACTCGTCNTTNGAAACATTTAAAAGATTGCTGGTAAGATTTGTTAAATTTCCTGCAAGCTCAACTTTTAATTTAAATTCNGAAAATTCATTATTATANATATTATTTATTGACTTATTTGATAAAGAAAAACTTGACCCTATTATTAAATTGTTTGATGTTAGTCTGTTTTTTCTGTCATTTAAATAATTGATTGTGTTAAAATCTTCGTTTGTAACTGCAAATTGTTTTGAAACAATTTCACTTATAAATGAATCAATTCCACTTGGAATGATTAAGTTGTTGTTAACATCTAAATAATTAGAGGATATACTATAGTTTTTGGCAATATTATTTATAGATTTAAATGAATTAGAATAAATATTAAAATAATTGACAATATTTTTATTGTTAACTAATTCAACGTTTATCAAACTAAGATTATTTTTTCTATTTTTTTTATCAGTCCAGTCGTAATTTAAATCAAATCTAAAATTTTGTCTGTCTAATCCAATATTCGTTTGGTTGGATGTTCCGATATTTAAATATGTAATAGGCTTGTTTTCTAACTGAACTAATTTTTTTAGATTTAATGAAGGAAAGAGTTTAGGAAATTTAAATCTAACATCAAATCCATACTCAGAAATAGTAGTATTTGCAGACTTACCTATGGTAGCTCGAGTTGTAAATTCTAATTTTTCTCCTGACCTAAATACATTTCTGTTAATTAAAGATGATTCAAATGCAATTCCAATATCTTCTATGTTGGAGTGTTTAAGATCTAGCCCAAATCTGAATGAATATTTTTTTTTTGGTACCAAATATATATTGGCTTCTAATTCTTTATTAGATTCATTTAAATAGTTGTAATTAATTGAAGGGTATTGAAAATTATCGAATTTATTAAATAGATTAATAGTTTTAGTTCTTTTAGAATCGCTGTAAAAATCATTTTTTTTAACAAGAATTAAATCTGACAATACTTTGGGCTTGTAGTCTAATTGAAAATTAGAATAAAAATTAATGGAGTCGTAACTAAATATTTTTTTAGTTTTAGTATTTAAATCTTCTTTTTCTACAAATAAATTTACTTTTTTTATTTTATGTTTTAAATACCTGTTGTCCAATTTATTTTCCTTAATTACTATTTCAACTGGAATTTTGAAATTTAAATTTGTTGTGTCTAAGTTTATTTTAAAAGAAACAGAATTTATCTGAAAATTATAAATCCCAGAATTTTTAAATAATTTATTAATTCTGTTTCTTTCTAATTCAAATTTCTTTGTGTTAAAAAATGTATTAGGTTTTAAAATTGATTTGTTATTTTCTGAATTAAAAATAGATTCTAAAACTTTAGATTCAATGTTTGTTGACACACTGTCTAACGCATATTGATTACCAGTTTTTATATTGTAAACAACTTTTCCAAATTTAT
The DNA here is from genome assembly GCA_002700465.1 of Flavobacteriaceae bacterium. GTDB lineage: Bacteria > Bacteroidota > Bacteroidia > Flavobacteriales > Flavobacteriaceae > MAG-121220-bin8. The sequence continues at coordinate 3,395 of PADT01000064.1, forward strand.
TATTGTTTTGGTTAATAATTGTTTTAGAAGATATTTTGGAATTAAAATATCCATTATTTTTATAGTATGATTTTAAATTTTCAATTGAAATATTTGTTTTTACAGAGTCGACGATTTCCAATTTTTCTCCGTTCTTTTTTTTCCAATTATTTAAATTCTCATAATAACTGTTCAATTGTAAAACTTGTTTTTTTGAAAGTATTGAAATAAGTCTTTTTTTTCTTTTGACTTTTTTGTTAATCCATTTATTAAATATTGAATCACTGTTTTCTTTAGATGACTGGTGTAATTTAGCTGTTAAAGGAAATCCGATTATATAATTATTTTTTTTTTGAGCTAAAAGTGGAGATAATGAATCAGTTTTAACCTTAGATCCATTTACAAAAATTTCATTTGACCTAAGTATTAAATTACCTTTATTTAGATCTTTAGTTATACTGCAACTAATTACTGTAATACAGGTAATTACAAATAATGCTATTTTTGTTATAGTTTTTTTCACTTAAATAGAATAATTCAAAAATACATCATTATTAATGCTTAGCAAAAACGAAATAAAACTGATAAAAAATTTGAAGCATAAAAAACAGCGTTATTTAAATAAAATGTTTGTTGTTGAGGGAAAAAAATCAGTTTTTGAATTTATCAATTCAAAATTTGTTCTTCACAAATTATTTTCTAAAAACACTTCTGAGTTTAAAATGATTAATGTAAATCAAGTTTCGCATTCAGAACTCGAAAAGATTAGTTATTTAACTAATCCAGATGATCATTTAGCAATTTTTAAAATTCCAAACATTAAATCTATAAATAAAAATAAATTGATTGTTGGCTTAGAATCAATTAATGATCCAGGTAATTTAGGTACAATAATAAGAACATGTGAATGGTTTGGTATAAAGGATATAGTTTGTTCCTCAGATTCAGTAGATTGTTATAATCCTAAAGTAGTCCAATCAGCAATGGGTTCTTTGTCTCGAATTAATATTACATACTTAGACTTGAAAAATTTTTTAAAATCAGAACCATTAAACAAATTCGGAACATTTATTAATGGCCAATCAGTTTTTGAAAACAAAATTCGCACAGATAAAGGAATTGTAGTATTTGGAAACGAAGCAAATGGAATTTCTAATAAACTTAGGTCGTTAATTGATATTGAGTTAACCATTCCAAGATTTAATAATAAAAGTTATCCTGAAAGTTTAAACCTTTCAAATTCTTTAGGAATTATTTTATCTGAGTTTTCAAGAAAATCTAATGAAAAGAAAAATTAATAAAAATTGCTCTAGTAGACATTTTATTAATATTTCCAGTCCAGGGACTGTTTGGATCTAGATCAGGAACTACCTCGTTTTTTAACGAAAAAACACCTCTAATTGAGGGAGAAAATTTAAAATATTGAAGATAAAAATCAATTCCAAAACCTAATTCATAATAAAAAGAATTAGTTTTTAATCTAAACACCCCGTTATTATTATCTTCAGGACTGTCTTGATTACTAGAAAGATTAAATGATGTTGATAATCCACCTAAGACATAGGGTTTCAGATTATTATATCTTTTGGCACTATATTTTATTAAAAGTGGCAAGTGAATATATGTTGATTTTAATGTTCTAAGTGTATCAATATTTTTTGTGAATTTTTGTCTATCATAAAAAATTACTTCGGATTTATTTGTGTATAAACCTGGCTCAAACCTTAGATTAATATTTTTTCTCAATTTCAAATCTCCAATCAAGCCTACATTAATACCCATTTTATCACCAACAAGAGTTCTTTTCTCTGGATTTATTTTATAGTCTAACTTGTAATTATAATTATTAATTCCTACATAATATCCAAAATGAATCTTTTTTTGATCAAAGTTTTGAAGATTTTCAATTTTTGTTTTATTTCTTTGTGCGTAGGTACTAATTGTTAGAAAAAAAAGTGATAAAAAGAGTAAATATATTCTCATACACTTTCAAATGTAATAAAGAAAATTATGTTTGAGATTGATAATAAACAAAAAAATATACTTGATTTTTTAAAATCAAGTATATTTGCAATGTAATACTACTATGTATTTATGAAAATTATAATTGCAGGAGCTGGAGAAGTCGGCTTTCATTTAGCAAAGTTACTTTCTTTTGAATCCCATGATATTACCTTAATTGATAATAAAAAATCAAGTTTAAACATTGCGGAAAATAAACTTGACATTAAAACTATCGAGGGTAATGCCGCTTCAATTTCAGTATTAAAGGATGCTGACGTAGAGAATTCTGATTTAGTAGTTTCTTTAACTACATCTGAAACTACTAACTTTACAACTTGCTTTTTATCTAAACAACTTGGTGCTAAAAGAACTGTTGCTAGAATTTCTAATACTGAATTTATTAAGGACTGCAATGAAATTGATTTTGATTTAATTGGAATAGATGAGCTCATTTCACCTGAAAATTTGGCTGCTGATGAAATTAAACTAATAATTAGCGAATCTGCCTTTACAAATAGTCATGATTTTGATGATGGTATATTAAAGATGATGGCGGTTAGACTAGAAAAAAATGCACCTTTTGTTGGTAAAACTGTTATGGAAGCTGCATCTGTCTTTCCAGGTGTTCATTTTATGCCAATTGCCCTTAAGAGAGAAAATAGTGATTCTACTATAATTCCAAGAGGAAATACTATTTTTTGTGAATGTGATCATGTTTATTTTATTACTAATAAAAAAGGTCTTAAAGAACTTTATAATTTAATGGGTATTGAAAAGCAAAAGGTAAAAAATGTGATGATACTTGGTGCAGGAAGAGTTGGTTCAAAATTATCCAAAGACTTAAGTTTACAAGGATTAAATATCAAGTTAATTGAAATTAACGAACAAAAAGCTAATGATATCGCTGAAGAATTACCTAATCTAATGGTTTTAAACGTGGATGGTCGGAATTTAGATCTTCTTGTTGAAGAAAATTTAGAAACTATGGATGCTTTTATTGCAACAAGTGGAGATTCTGAAACAAATATAATGTCATGCATGATGGCTAAGTCAAAAAAAGTAAAAAAAACTATTGCACTTGTAGAAAACATGGATTATTTCAACCTTTCTCAGTCAATAGGAATTGATAGTTTAATTAATAAAAAATTACTTGCAGCAAATGATATTTTTAAGTTTGTTCGAAATGGTGATATTGTTGAATTAGCAATGTTAAACGATATGGATGCTGAAATAGTTGAATTTATAGTTAATGAAAATTCAAAGGTTCTTAATAAAAAAATAATGGATCTAGATTTTCCATTAACTGGAATTATTGGAGGAGTTATAAGAAATAACGAAGGTATTATAGCTTTAGGAGATTTTGAGATTAAATTAGGAGACAGAGTTCTTGTTTGTTCTAAGCCTGAAAGTATTAAAAAAGTAGAAAGTTTATTTTTATAAATAGATCAATGTCTAAACTTAATAGAAAATTAATTTTTCACATTTTAGGATTATTGTTAATGTTCAATGGTTTTGCAATGCTTATTTCTGCATTTGTAAGTTATTTAACTAATGACGGTTTCTTAAGTGAAATGACAATAGTATCATCATTCGCGATTTTTTTTGGTTGGCTTTTGATGACTGTTTCTAAAAAAAATGAAAGAAAAATAAATAAAAGAGACGCTTATTTTGTTGTTGTATTTGGCTGGCTTACAATGGTTTTTTCAGGTATGCTTCCTTATCTTGTAACTGAGTCAATTTCTTCATTTTCAAATGTCTTTTTTGAAACAATGTCTGGATACACTACAACAGGTTCAACTATAATTAATGATATAGATGTATTACCTAAGAGTATAATCTTTTGGAGAAGTATGACTCATTGGTTAGGAGGGATGGGTATTATAGTTCTTGCTATTGCTATTTTACCTTTACTCGGAATAGGAGGAATGCAACTTTTTTCTGCTGAAGCTCCTGGGCTAACTGGTGATAAGATTCATCCAAGAATTAGCGACACTGCTAAAAGATTGTGGTTGATTTACGTTGGTTTAACTATTTTAGAAACCATATTATTAAAACTCGCAGGAATGAGTTTGTTTGATGCAATAAATAACTCCATGAGCAATATAGCCTCAGGAGGTTTTTCATCCAAAAACGAGAGTATAGGATTTTGGAATGACAATCCTTTGGTACAGTATATTATAATTTTCTTTATGTTTTTGGCTGGAACAAATTTTGTTTTAATTTATTTTGGACTAACTGGAAAATTTAAAAAAATATTTCAAGACACAGAATTTAAATGGTATGTTTCATTTATATGTGCATTTGTTTTTATTTCTACTTTAATTTTATTTTTTAAAGTAAATTTAACCTCAACAGAATTTTATCATCCTGAAGTTCTAGGAAAATTTGAGAGTAGTTTTAGACATTCTCTTTTTCAAGTTGTTGCACTTGTTACTACAACAGGATTTGTCACAGGTGATTTTATTTCATGGACGCCTTTTTTAACTATGTTATTTTTTGGTATTATGTTTTTGGGAGGATCATCAGGTTCTACATCTGGAGGAGTTAAAGTATTACGTCATCTAATACTAATTAAAAATGGATTTTTAGAATTTAAAAGATCTCTACATCCAAATGCAATTTTTCCGTTGAGGCACAATAATCATGTTGTTGAAAAACCAATAATAATTCACGTTCTTGCCTTTTTTATCTTATACTTAATACTATTTATAATTGGAGCAGGAGTTTTAAGTGCGTTAGGCCTTGATTTTGTTTCAGCAATTGGCGGTGCCGCATCTTCTTTAGGAAATGTAGGGCCTGCATTAGGAACATTGGGCCCAATTAGTAATTTTGATAGCTTGCCTGAAATAGGTAAGTACTGGTGTGCCTTTTTGATGTTGGTTGGTAGATTAGAGTTATTTACAGTTTTGATATTTTTTACTCCTTATTTTTGGAAAAATTAATCAATTGTAACAGCTTTCTTAATTCTACTAATAGCATTTTTAATGTTTTCATTTGAGGCAGCATATGAAATTCTAATATTATTTGGGGATCCAAATGCATCACCAGTTACTGTTGCAACATTAGCTTCTTCAAGTAGGTATATAGCAAAGTCAGATGCATTATTTATTTTTTGACCCTTAATTGTTGTTCCAAAAAATGATGAAATATCTGGAAAAACATAAAAAGCACCTTTAGGTTCATTTAATTTAAACCCTTTAATATCTTTAAGAAGGTTGATTATTAGTTTTCTTCTCGACTTGAATTCATCTACCATATACTTAATTTTACTTACAGGTGCTTCAAGAGCAGCTATACAAGCACGTTGTGCTATACAGTTTGTGCCGCTAGTAATTTGTCCTTGCATTTTAGTACATGCTTTTGCTATCCAGTTGGGAGCACCAATGTAACCAATTCTCCATCCTGTCATGGCAAAAGCTTTAGCCAGTCCGTTAACTGTAATTGTCCTGTTAAACATGGAGGGTATTTTTGCAAAACTAAAATGTGGAATTCCATAATTTATATGTTCATAAATCTCATCAGATAGAATGTATATTTCTGGGTGTTTGTCTAAAACTCTCGCAAGAGCTTTGTATTCATCTTCTGTGTATACAGAACCGCTTGGATTATTTGGTGAATTTATTATTATCAATTTAGTCTTTACAGTAATCGCATTTTCTAATTGTAACGGTGAGATTTTGAAATCATTGGAAATATCAGATCTTATTTCAATTGGATTTCCTTCTGCTAGTGTAACTATTGCAGAATAACTTACCCAGTAAGGAGCTACAAGTAATACATCGTCACCAGGATTTACTAAAACTTGAACAGTGTTTGCTATGGATTGTTTGGCTCCAGTTGAAACAACAATTTGATCAGGTTGATAATCCAAGTCGTTATCTCTTTTGAATTTTTTACAAATAGACTTTTTTAGATCAACATACCCGTCAACAGGGGTGTAAGAATTATAATTATCTTCAATTGCCTTAATAGCAGCATTTTTAATAAAATCAGGGGTATTAAAGTCAGGTTCACCAAGACTTAGTCCAATAATATCAGTTCCATTTTCTTTTAATTCTCTTGCTTTTGCAGCCATTGCAAGTGTAGCTGATACAGGTAAAGTATTAATTCTTTTAGAAAGTTTGTTATTCATTTAGGGTATAAATTATGCGTTTTGAGGTTTTAATCCCATTGTTTTAAGAAATTTAAAATGTGCTCTTATTGCATCAAAAAACGTATTAAATTCATTGTAAGGAAGATTAAATTCAATTGACGTTTTTTTAACAATCTTAGCAATTTTGTCATAATGTACGTGTGAAATATTTGGAAAAATATGGTGTTCAACTTGGTGATTTAAACCTCCAGTAAACCAATTAACCAATTTATTATTTGCCGCAAAATTAACAGTTGTGTTGAGTTGGTGAATTGCCCAGCTGTTTTTTATATTTCCGTTTAAATCTGGAAGAGGCATTTCAGCTTCATCCATAATATGAGCTAATTGAAAAACTAAACTTAAGATTAGTCCAGCTGTGTAGTGCATTACTAAAAATGAAAATAATACTTTCCACCAAACAAGGTTGAAAATAAAAATTGGAACAAAAATCCAGAACAAAAAATATAGTATTTTCGAAACAAATAATTTTGTCCAGTTTATAAATGGATTTGGAAATTTACCATGCGAAAGTTTTTTTTTCATGTATCTTTTCATTTGTATAAAATCTGTGGTGATTGCCCAATTTATTGTTAATAAACCATAAAGTAGAACTGAGTAGTAATGTTGAAATTTATGATACCATCTCCATTCAGAGTGTTT
>PADT01000065.1 GCA_002700465.1 Flavobacteriaceae bacterium
GAACCATCTAATTTCCATAACTCATATCTCTCAATAATTGAGATTAATTTATCTGCATATTTAGGATCAGTTGCATATCCAGCTTTTTTTAAACCCTTAGCCCATTTTACATAATTTTTTTTATTTAATTTAAATAAAAAATTATACCTGTCTCTTGATTCTAAAAAAATGGAGTGATCTCGATATGATTTTTCTGGATTTTTATACTTTCTAAAACATTCTCCTTTTTCATCGTCATCATGGTAAACTTTTTTACCCCTCCAGCCCTTATGACATTTTATTCCAAAATGATTATTAGATTTTAATGCAAGACTTCCTTTTCCTGAATTAGATTCTAATATTCCTTGAGCCATAGTAATACTAGCTGGAATTCCAAATTTTTTCATTTCATCAATTGAAATTTTTGAGTAAGTGTTAACATACCAATGAGTTCTTTGTTGATTAGTCATTGATTTAAAGAATCGATTAACGGATTTAACTGACTTGTTTTTGATTTTTTTAGGATTATTATCACGATACGATACTTTTTTTACACCACAAGAGTTAAAAAAAATAATAAAAACTAATATTAATAATTTATGGTTTTGCATCCTTGCTTTTTAAGTAATTCATTAATTCCATCAACAGATTGAGTTCCACCAGTATTTATAATTAATATTTTTTTTCCAAAAGTCCAACTGTTGGTGTTTATTAAATCTATTATTCTGAAGATCATTTTAGCATTATAAATAAAATCTAACTTAATATTATGTTTTTTATAAAAGTTATTGATAAAATTTATTAATTCATTGTTAAATTTAGCATAACCACCAAAAAAACTTTCATCATACAATTTCCAATTATCTTTCTTTACAAATTTATTAATTACTTCACTTATATTACTATTATTTAAAGCAGAAAACCCTAAAATCTTTTGTTTTTCTAAACTAGAATTAATCAAACCAGAAAAAGTCCCACCCGAACCAACAGGCACACAAACTACATCAAAAAATTCTTTATCATATTTGGACAAAATCTCCTCACATCCTTTAATACCAAGTATATTTGTTCCACCCTCAGGGATTATATATGAATTCTTAAATTTAAATTGTAGCTCACAATTGTATTTATTAGTATTTCGTTCTCTGTATTTTTTTCTTGAAACAAATTCAAATTTCATTCCAAAATCAGAACATTTTTGTAAAGTTGTATTAAACTTTGAATCTTTTAGTTCTTCACCTCTAACAATTGCTAAAGTTTTTATTCCTTCTATTTTGCCCAAATATGCAACTGCTAATAAATGATTTGAAAAAGCACCTCCAAAAGTAATTAATAGTGAATTTTTATTTTTTTTTAATTCCTCAAGGTTATATTTTAATTTACGAAATTTATTGCCTGATATAATAGGATGAATTAAATCCTCTCTTTTCATATAAATTTTGACATTTTGTTTTAAACATGAAAAGTTTAAATCAATGTTACCTGTTTCAATTGTGTTAAAAAAAGACATTATTAAAATAAAAATTATGATCGTACATTAAAAAAATCTAAATTTAAATAAAATCAAGGCACTATTATTGCAATAATTAAATAAATCAATATTATGAAAAATTTCAAATTATTATCAATCTTATTTTTTATTTCTGTAATCTTAGTTGGTTGTGGATCTGTTAGAGTTGCTTCCGATTACGACTCTGAAGCTGATTTCTCACAATACAAAACATTTGCTTTCTACAAGTCTGGCATTGATAAAGTTGAAATTTCAGATATAGACAAAAAAAGAATCCTTAAGTCAATACAAACTACATTGTTAAATAAAGGATTGACAATTAATGAAAATCCCGATATTTTAATTAACATAGCAACTAAATCATCTGAAAACATATATATAGACAATACTTTTTACAGTCCGTATTATACAGGTTGGTACCCTAACTATGGAAGAGGTCACAGACAAGTAGCATATTCAACGTCTCAAGGTGCTTTGTATATAGACTTAATTGACACAAAGACTAAACAACTAATATGGCAAGGTAAAGGGACAGGTTTTTTGTCAACTAGCAAAAGAACAAATAGAGATGAATTAGTAAGTTCTTATGTAACTAAAATTTTGGATGTGTACCCACCTAAAGTTGAAGTTGAAGTAAAATAATTAAAATAGCTTTTCTGCTTCTTCCTTTAATTTTGGGATTCCATTTAAATTAGTTCCACTAGCATTAGCAAAAAAGGATTGGCCACCTCCTGATCCGTCTATAAATTGACTTAGATCTTTAACAATATTATTTGCATTCATTTTAGAGTCATCAACTAAGTTTTTAGAAATATAACAAGTCAAATAAACTTTATCCTGATTTGAACTCACTAGTATTAAAAACAGATCTTTAATTTGTTTTCCTGCGCCGAAAGCTAAATTCTTTAATAATTCTGGCGAACATGAAAGTTCATGAAAGCAAAAATTAAATGAATTATTGTTTTGAGTTTTATCTATAATTTCTTTCAGAAAAAAATTGGATAGTTCACTGCTAATATTATCAATTTTTTTGCTCAATTGAGTATTTTGGTTTTTAAGTTTTTTAATAGCTTCTAAAACATCCTTTTCATTATTTAATAAAGCATTGACATTGTCTAAAATATTTAATTTTTCATTTAAATAATCTTTTGCTACTACCCCACTTATTGCTTCAATTCTTCTAATTCCTGTTGAGATCGCTGATTCAGATTTAATAATAAAGTTATTAATTACGCTAGTGTTTTTTACATGCGTTCCACCGCACAGCTCAAATGAATTTCCAAATTTCACAGATCTAACCTTATCACCATATTTTTCTCCAAACAATGCAATTACTCCATTATTAATACATTCGTCGAAATCAGCAGATCTATTTTCTTCAAGATCTAAATGATCATTAATTTTTTGATTAACAAAGTTCTGGACTTCTTTAATTTGATCATCACTTAATTTTTCGAAATGCGAGAAATCGAATCGTAAATATTTGTCAGAGACCATTGATCCCTTTTGATGAACATGAGTACCTAAAACATGTCTCAATGCTTGATGAAGTAAGTGTGTAGATGTATGATTACATGAACTGTTGAGCCTTCGATCTTTAAAAACTGAAACATTTAAAATTGAGTTTAAATCTTTTGGAAGTTCTTTAGTAATATGAATTATTGTGTCATTTTCTTTGACTGTATTAATAATTTCCAATTTAGAGCCGTCAACAGTTTGTATAAAACCACAATCTCCAATCTGACCTCCACCTTGTGGGTAGAATGGAGTGGATTCAAAAACTAAATGAAAAACAGAATCACCTTTTTTAGTAATAGACTTTCTATACATTGATATTTTGGTGTCTGCTGATAAATTATCATAACCTAAAAACTCAGTGTGTTGAAAATTATTAGATAAAGATATCCATTCTTGGTTTTGAGTATTTAGAGCAGCTTTTGATCTGTTTTTTTGGTCTTGCATTAAACTATCAAATTCATTCGAATCATAGTTCATATTTTTTTCTCGAAGAATAAGAGCAGTTAAATCAACTGGAAATCCAAAAGTATCGTATAACTCAAAAGCATTTGAACCTGAAATTGTGTTTGATTTACTTTTAGATATTATGTCATCGAGCTTAATAATGCCTTTATCTAAAGTTCTTAAAAAAGAATCCTCTTCTTTTTCAATAACATTTTTTATAATTTCAATTTGCGCATCTATTTCTGGAAAAACAGATGAATACTGATTTGATAAAGTGTTAACTAGCTTGAAGATAAACGGACTTTTCAAATTCAAAAAAGTATATCCATATCTTACTCCTCTTCTTAAAATCCTTCTTATAACATAACCAGCGCCATTATTTGAAGGCAATTGACCGTCTGCGATAGAAAAAACAACGGCTCTTAAATGATCAACAATAACACGGAATGCAATATCAGTTTTTGAAGAGTATCCATATTTTACATTACTAATTTTTTCTAATTCCTTGATTAACGATGAGAATACATCAGTATCATAATTAGATTTAACACCTTGTAAAACCATGCAAAGTCTCTCAAATCCCATTCCAGTATCAATATGTTTCGAAGGAAGATTTTCTAAACTTCCATCATTTTTTCTATTGAATTGAATAAAAACTAAATTCCAAATTTCAATAACTTCAGGATGATCCTTATTAACTAAATCTTTACCTGATTTAATAGATTTTTCTTTATCAGAACGAATATCAACATGAATTTCAGAACATGGACCACAAGGACCAACATCACCCATTTCCCAAAAATTATCTTTTTTATTACCTAAAATAATTTTGTCATTGTCTACTATCTTAGACCAAATATCAAAGGCTTCTTGATCTAAATTTGTATTATCCTCTTTTGAACCTTCAAAAATTGTAATATATAATGATTCTTTATCTATTTTATAAATTTTGGTTAATAACTCCCAAGCCCATTGAATAGCCTCTTCTTTAAAATAATCACCAAAACTCCAATTACCTAGCATTTCAAACATGGTATGATGATAAGTATCAATACCTACTTCTTCTAAATCATTATGTTTTCCTGAAACTCTTAAACACTTTTGTGTATCAGTCACTCTTTTATATTCAATAATTGAATTTCCTAAAAAGTTATCTTTAAATTGATTCATTCCTGCATTTGTAAACATTAGTGTAGGATCGTTTTTAATAACCATTGGAGCAGATTTGGCTACTTTATGATTTTTATTTTTGAAGAAATCGAGAAACGTAGAACGAACTTTATTAGAATTCATTAATTATTAAATTAGTAATAGATATTAAAAAAAACAATTTTATATATTTACTTAATATTATATAAAGTAATTTAAGCGTAAAATTAGTATAATTTAATTAATGTTTAAGACCAAATATTATTACGACACAAAAACACTTTCTTACAGAAAGATCAAATTAAGTAAAGGTGTTCAATTAAGAAATATTTTAACATTTTTAGTTGTATCCTCATTCTTTGGAGTTATAGGCTTACTAACGCTCCTTAAATCTCCTTTAATTAATACCCCTACTGAACTTTCTCAAGCCAGAGAAATCTCAAATTATAAATTTCAATTTGAGTTAATGAATAAAAAATTAGATCAACTTGATATTGTTCTTAAAGAAATTGAACAAAGAGATAATAATATTTACAGAGTTCTATTTGAAACAAACCCTATTCCTAGCGAAGTTAGAAAAGCAGGGTTTGGTGGAGTCAACAGATACGAAAATTTAGAAGGATTTGATAATTCTAAATTAGTTATAGAAACTACTAAAAAAATTGAAATACTTACAAAACAAATTGTAATTCAATCAAAATCTCTTGATGAAATAGAAAGACTTGCTAGTGAGAAAGAAAAACTGTTATCAGCTATTCCATCAATACAGCCAATTAAAAAAAGTGATTTAACAAGAATGGCTTCAGGATTTGGCTACAGAACCGACCCCTTTAATAAATCGAGAAAAATGCATTCCGGAATGGATTTTACAGCACCAAGAGGAACACCTGTATATGCGGCTAGTGATGGAAAAATTGTTAGAGCTGACTCAAGATCAACTGGATATGGCAAACATATTAGAATAGATCATGGTTTTGGATATGTAACTTTGTACGCCCACTTAAGCAAGTATAACGTGAAAAGAGGTCAAAAAGTAAAAAAAGGAGATGTAATTGGATTTGTTGGTAGTACCGGTAGATCACAAGCACCTCATTTACATTATGAAGTTCAAATTGATAAAAAAAGAGTTAATCCGATTAATTATTATTTAGGCAATCTTTCACCAGATGAATTTGACGAACTACTTAGATTAGCGAACCAAGAAAATCAATCTCTGGATTAATGCATGTTAATTTACCTCAAAAATTATATTACAGCATAGGAGAAATTTCTAAGGCATTTAATGTTAATGCATCACTTATTAGGTTTTGGGAAACAGAATTCGAAGAATTAAGCCCAAAAAAAAATAAGAAAGGGACAAGAAGATATTCTTCAATAGATGTTGAAAAACTACAAACAATACACCACTTAGTAAAAGAAAAAGGGTATACACTTGATGGTGCAAAAGATCAGTTAAAAACTTTAAACAAAAACTTTGAAGTAATTAAAAAATTAGAAAAAGTAAAAGCAAACTTAATAAATATTAAAAAAGAACTTTAATTACTTTTTTCTGAAAAATATTCTAATAGGTACTCCATTAAAATCATATATTTCTCTAATTTTATTTTCTATAAATCTCTTGTAAGGATCCTTTATATATTGAGGAAGATTACAAAAAAATGCAAATTGAGGAAATGATGAAGGAAGTTGAGTGCAAAATTTAATTTTAACGTATTTTCCTTTATACGCAGGTGGTGGGGTTTTTTCAATTATTGGAAGTATACACTCGTTAAATTTTCTAGTAATAATTTTTTTTGAACGATTTTTATAAACAGTCATTCCTGTCTCAATAGCCTTAAAAATTCTTTGTTTTGTTAAACTAGAAATAAATACTATTGGAATATCAGTAAAAGGTTCTAATTCTTTTCTAATTTCTTCCTCAAATAATTTAATTGTATTTGTTTTTTTATCAACTAAATCCCATTTATTGACTAAAATTACTATGCCTTTATTATTTCGAGCAGCTAACCAAAAAATATTTTTGACTTGACTGTCAAAAGATCTGGTAGCGTCAAATATTATTAAACAAACATCAGAATTTTCAATTGTCCGAATTGATCTCACAACAGAGTAAAATTCAACGTCGTCGTTGATTTTAGATTTTTTTCTAATTCCAGCAGTATCAATGAGTTTAAAATCAAAACCAAATCGATTAAAATGTGTGTCAATACTATCACGAGTTGTTCCAGCTAAATCTTTCACAACATAACGATCTATTCCTAAAAGGGCATTAATAAAAGAAGATTTACCAGAATTAGGACGACCAACAACAGCGAATCCAGGAATTTCGTCATTTTCAATTACTGACTCTTCTGGCATCAATGAAACTAATGAATCTAACAATTCGCCTGTTCCTCCGCCGTTAATAGCGCTAAAATTAAATATTTTTTCGAAACCTAGTGAATGAAATTCAGTTGAATCAAGTTGTCTTTTAGAATTATCTACTTTATTAACAGCTAATATTACTTCTTTATTTGATTTATGTAATAATCTAGAAATTTCATTATCCATGGAATTAATACCCGTCTCAACATCAACAACAAAAACTACAATATCAGCTTCTTCAATTGCTATCATTACTTGAGTATTTATTTCTTTTTCAAAATTATCCTCACCACCAAGCATAAATCCTCCGGTATCTATTACTGTAAAATCCTTACCGTTCCAAAAAGAATATCCATAGTGACGATCTCTAGTAACACCACTCTGAGAATCAACAATTGCATCCCTTTTTTGTATTAGTCTGTTAAAAAATGTTGATTTTCCAACATTTGGTCTTCCAACAATAGCAACAATTGAACTCATTTTGATTTTTTAAAGGAGTACAAAACTAAACTTTTATTTTAATAAAAATTATTTTTGATGGTATCCGAATTTTTTCAGTAATTTCTCATCTGACCGCCAGTTTTTTTTCACCTTAACCTGAAGATCTAAAAAAATCTTTTTATTGAAAAAATTTTCAAGATCAATTCTAGCTTTTGTACCTACATTTTTTATAGCGGCTCCTTTGTGACCAATAATAATACCCTTTTGAGAATCTCTTTCAACTATAATAATAGATCTGATTTTAATAATAGCTTCTTCGTCTTTGAAATCTTCAGTTATTACTTCAACTGAATATGGAATTTCTTTTTTAAAATTTAATAATATTTTTTCTCTAACTATTTCATTGACAAAAAATCTTTCATTTTTATCTGTAAGTTGGTCTTTTGGAAAATAGGGTGGAGACTCTGGACTTAGCTCAACTAGTCGGTCCAATAATTTATCGATATTGAATGACTCTTTCACTGAGACAGGCCATATTTCAGCATTAGGCACTTTTAATTTCCAAAAATCAATTTCTGATTCTAACTTATCTTGATCTAATAAATCAATTTTATTAATTATAATTAGAAGAGGAACATTAATATTAATAATTTTATTGAAAAGAGATTCGTCTTTTAAATTATGATCTTTGTACTCTACCATATATAAAAGTATGTCAGCATCTTCAGTAGCAGGTAATACAAAGTCCATCATAGACTTATGAAGCTTATGAGCAGGTTTAATAACGCCAGGTGTGTCTGAAATTACGAGTTGATAATTTTCGTTATTTATAAGAGCTAAAATTCTATGTCTTGTAGTTTGTGCTTTTGAAGTAATAATGGACAACTTATGACCTAACAAAAAATTTGTCAATGAAGATTTTCCAACGTTAGGGTTGCCAATAATATTTACAAAACTAGATTTATGCATTACAGTACAAATCTAAGATTGTTAATTAATATTTAAGAGAATTTTATATAATAATTAAACAATTTTAGAATAAAATGTAATATAATCACCTTTACATTACGTAATTCACAAAAAATCAAAGTAAGACTTGAGGGAAGAGGAATTTGTGAGTAAAATGATTGATAAAATGTACTTAAAAATATGTAAATACCTATACAATACTTAAACATTTTGTTGTTTAAAAAATTTTTATTCCTTACATAAAAAAACTCAACAGATAAAATCAAAACAAATANCGCTTAACACGTAGAATTATAAAATGTAAAGGTTTTATAAAAAAAACATAGAGATATTACAACTATTTTTAAGATTATTGCCTCGAGAAAAATAAATAGTATAAAATTTTATTTTCACAACAATTAAAGTAATAATTTTTTAAGAATAAAATATGGCTGAAAAGATTTATGTCGGTGATTTAGAATCATTAGTTGAAAATAAAAAAGTTAAAGGAAAACAATTAAAAATTGGAAATGAAAATTTTTATAAAATTTCCAATGTTGACAAAATGCGTCCATTTTTTATGAGCATTGTGAGTAACTCCAATCATTGGATGTTTATCTCAAGTACAGGAAGTCTCTCTGCTGGAAGAAAAAATAGTGAATTTTCTTTGTTCCCTTATTATACTGATGATAAAATTACTGAATCAAGCGATACAACTGGGAGTAAAACAATTATTACAGTAAAAATAAATAACAAAAATTTCCTTTGGGAACCTTTTTCAAATAGATTTAAAGGAGCATACAAAGTTTCAAGAAATATTTATAAAAATACTATTGGAAATAAAGTAATTTTTGAAGAAATAAATCATGACTTAAACATTGAGTTTAGTTACCAATGGAATTCAAGTAACAAATATGGTTTTATTAGAAAATCTTCGCTAAAAAATAATTTTAATAATGATTTGGATATTAATATTCTTGATGGAATTCAAAACATTTTGCCATACGGAGTTGGTGAAGGTCTTCAAATTGCTCAAAGTAATTTAGTTGATGCTTATAAAAAATGTGAATTAGAAGATAAAAGTAAATTAGGGATTTTCACTTTAAGTGCCATAATTGTTGATAAAGCAGAGCCAAGTGAAGCATTGAAGGCAAATACTGTTTGGACAACAGAAATTGACAATACTAAACACCTTTTATCCTCATCACAACTTGATAATTTCAGAAATGGTGTTGAGTTGTGCAACGAACATGAAATTAAAGCTGAAAAAGGTGCTTACTTCATAAATAAGAAAATTAAATTAAAAGGTAATTCTTCTAAAGAATGGATGATAATCTGTAATGTCAATCAAACAATTTCCGATGTTGTAAGTTTAAAAAATTCAATAATTAAGGATAGAGAAATAAAATCAAAAGTAGAAAATGATGTGCTTTTAGGATCATCAAACCTAAGAGAACTGGTTGGTAATGCTGATGGACTTCAACTAACCAATGACAAGCTTAGAATGATTAGACATTTCTCAAATACAATGTTTAACATTATGAGAGGAGGTATTTTTGATGATAATTATCAAATAGAAAAAAATGACTTTCTACCTTACATAAAAAAAGCTAACTTTTCTATTTACAAATCTTTTAATGAAACTTTAAACAATCTTCCTGATATTTTTACACTTCATGAGTTAAAATCAATCTCAGAAAATATATCAAATCACGATTTTAAACGATTGTGCACAGAATACCTGCCGTTAAAGTTTAGTAGAAGACATGGTGACCCGAGTAGACCTTGGAATAAATTTTCAATTAATACTAGAAGTGAAATAGATGGGTCTAAAATTTTAGATTATCAAGGGAACTGGAGAGATATTTTTCAAAACTGGGAAGCTTTAGCATATTCATACCCTCAATTTATTGAGGGAATGATACATAAATTTTTAAATTCTACAACCTTTGACGGATATAATCCTTACAGAGTTACAAAAGATGGATTTGATTGGGAAACAATTGAGCCTGATAATCCTTGGTCTTATATTGGATATTGGGGTGATCATCAAATAATATATCTTTTAAAATTTCTTGAATTTATTGAAAACCACTATCCTAGTAAACTCTATAAATATTTCTCAAAAAGTTTATTTGTTTATGCAAATGTTCCCTACAAAATTAAATCTTATGATGAAATTTTAAAAGATTCTAAAAATACAATTGATTACGATCATCAAAATGAATTATTGATAGATGAAAGAAAAAAAGAAATAGGAATTGACGGATCATTAGTTTTTAATAATAAATCTGAAATTCATCATGTAAACTTTATCGAAAAGATTTTAGCCACATTACTTTCTAAGGTTTCGAATTTTGTTCCCGAAGGAGGGATATGGATGAATACTCAAAGACCTGAGTGGAATGATGCAAACAACGCGTTGGTTGGTAACGGAATCTCAATGGTAACGTTATATTATCTTAGAAGATTTATTGATTTTTTTAATTCACTATTAGAGAAAACCGACCTTATTTCAGTTGAAATATCTTCTGAGCTAAATAAATTTTTTAACGATATTTCTTTTGCATTAAATGAAAATAAAAAAGTTCTAGACTTATCAATTTCTGATTTAGACAGAAAAAAAATAGTTGATTTATTAGGAAAAGCAGGTTCAAATTATAGAGATACAATTTATGACAATAGTTTCTCTGGAATGAAATCTGCAATTGGAATTAAAGAAATTAAAGAATTATTACAACTACTGTTAAATTACATAGATCACTCTATTGATTCTAATAAAAGAAGTGATAAGCTTTACCATGCATATAATTTATTAACTATTGAAAACGATAAAATATCAATATCAAACCTGCCAGAAATGCTTGAGGGACAGGTTGCTGTTTTAAGTTCAGGATATTTAAGTTCAGAAGAAAACTTAGAGGTTTTAGACGCTCTTAAGTCAAGTAAATTATTTAGAGATGATCAATATAGCTATATACTTTATCCTAATAAAAATTTAGGTTTGTTTTTGAACAAGAATAATATTCCCTCTTCAAAAGTAAATGAATCTAAATTATTAAAGAAACTTTTAAATGATGGCAATAATCAAATAGTTTCTCAAGATTGTGAAGGAGCATATCATTTTAATTGTGATTTTAATAATGCAAATGGATTAATAAGTGAACTAAATTTATTGCCAAAAAAATATAATGAATTAGTAAATAATGAGTACAATAGTATTCTTGAAATCTTTGAGGATGTATTTAATCACAAAGAATTTACTGGAAGATCAGGAACGTTCTTTGGTTATGAAGGTCTTGGATCAATATATTGGCATATGGTATCTAAGCTTTCACTTGCCGTTCTAGAAACTACAAAAAAAGCAATAAGTGAAAAAGACAGTAATATCATTGGAAGATTCTTCGACCATTATTTTGAAATTCTTGAAGGAATTGGCGTTAATAAATCTCCTAAACTTTATGGTGCTTTTCCAACTGACCCCTACTCCCATACGCCAGAGGGAAAAGGTGCTCAACAACCAGGAATGACTGGCCAAGTAAAAGAAGATGTAATATCTAGGTTTGGAGAACTTGGTGTAGAGGTTAGTAACGGAACTATAAGCTTCAATCCTGAAATGCTTAGAAATCAAGAGTTTTTAACTAAAAATGAAACTTTTAGATATGTGAATTTATCAAAAGAAAATATTGAAATAGATGTAAATAAGAACTCACTGTGTTTTACATATTGTCAAGTTCCAATAATTTATACTAAATCATCTTCAAAAAAAATTACGATAGATTTAATTGACGGAAAATCAGTTAGTATCCAAGGCAATGAACTTGATATTGACTCGAGTAGATCTCTATTTGATAGAGAAAATATTATAAAGAAAATTAATGTTAGTGTAATAAAATGATACTTAAAGAAATATATAAGCTCTCAATAAATAACATAATTAATCTAAACTCGATTATGTTACTAGTAATTTGCTTGTTTATTTCTTGTAATTCATCTAAAAATCAAATGACAAAAACAAAAGAAATAACAGCTGAAGAAATTTTAAACAATCCTGACTATTTAGCTATTTCGTATGGCGGCTACAGAAACAATAGTAGAGATATTCAACCAACTATTGATGAATTGAAAGAAGATTTAAAAATACTTTCTTCAATTGGAATTAAAATTTTAAGAACATATAATTTACAGTTAGAACAAGCACCAAATATTTTAAAAGCAATAAAAGAATTGAAAAAATCTGATTCAAGTTTTGAAATGTATGTAATGTTAGGTGCTTGGATAGATTGTGAAAATGCATGGACTGATAATCCTAATCATAATAAAGAAAATGAATCTGCTAATGCGATAGAAATTCAAAAAGCGATTAATCTCGCAAATATGTACCCAGAAATTGTAAAAATTATTGCAGTTGGAAATGAAGCAATGGTTAATTGGGCTTGGAGTTATTATGTAAAGCCTGGAGTTATATTAAATTGGGTTAATCATCTTCAAGATCTAAAAAAACAAAAAAAACTCCCTGAAAATTTATGGATAACAAGCTCAGATAATTTTGCATCTTGGGGAGGAGGTGAAGAATCTTATCATACTGAAGACCTAAACTCTTTAATTAAATCAGTTGATTTTATTTCAATGCATACATACGCATTTCACGATACTCATTATAATCCAAGTTTTTGGAATTTTGAAAGAGAACTTAGTAATAATAACTCAAATCTTGAAACAATTCACAAGGCAATGAATAATGTTCACGATTATGCAATTTCTCAATATAAAAGTGTAAAAGATTATGTTAGTAAAATTGATCCTGACAAACAAATACACATAGGAGAGTTAGGTTGGGCTACAAAATCTAATGGAAATTATGGTGAAAACGGATCTCGTGCTGCAGATGAATATAAACAGGCTGTATTCCACGACAAAATTAGAGATTGGACAAAGAAAGAAAAAATTGCATGTTTTTATTTTTCAGCATTTGACGAGAATTGGAAAGATTTTTTAAATGTTAATGGTTCTGAAAATCATTTTGGTCTTTTTACTGTAGATGGTAAGGCAAAATATGCATTATGGAAAAATGTTGATAGTGGTGACTTCAAGGACTTAACTAGAAATGGTAATTCTATTACTAAAACATATAATGGAAATAGTGAAAATCTTTTAAATAATATTTTAACACCACCTAACAATAATAAATAGAA
>PADT01000066.1 GCA_002700465.1 Flavobacteriaceae bacterium
CTTAGCTATTATACTTCAATTATTAAAAATAAAAAGATCAAAGTAATTGAAAACAAAACTTACGAACTACTATCTGTTTCGTATGCGGCTATTGTTACAAGCGGAACAGCAACTCTTGAAACAGCTTTATTTAAAGTTCCTCAAATTGTTTGTTACAAGAGTAGTTACTTTAGTTTTTTTATAGCTAAATTACTAGTGAATATAAAATACATTTCTCTTGTTAATCTTATTATGGATCAAGAAATTATAAGAGAGCTTATACAGGGTGATTGCAATAAAGAAAAAATCACTAATGAACTCAGAAAAATTTTGAATTCAAATAACAGAAAAGTATTAAAGGTAAAGTATGACGAACTGGCTTCAATTTTAGGAGAAAATGGAACTAGCAAAAGAGTGGCAATAGATATTATTAAAAAATAAGGTTGTGAAAATTGATGGAATAGATAAACGAATAATACTTGAGTTAACCAATAACTCAAGAACTCCTGTCTTAGAAATATCAAGAAAAATTGGTATTTCAGGTGCTGCAATTCATCAAAGAATAAGAAAACTAGAGGATTCTGGACTAATTAGTGGTCATCATTTAAAATTAAATCCAAAAGTATTAGGCTACTCAACACTTGCATTTGTAGGTGTATATTTTGACAAAGCTGAAAGAAACTCTGAAGCTATAAAATCAATGAAAAATATTCCTGAAATTTTAGAATGTCACTACACTACAGGAAATTGGAGTGTTCTCATAAAGATACTATGTAAAGACAATGAAGATTTAATGCTAATATTAAATAAAAAAATTCAATCCATAGAGGGAGTTTCAAGAACAGAGACATTTATTTCATTAGAACAACAAATAGATAGACAAATTACTATTTCTTAGACTTGATTATAAAATATATAATAATTAACGCTAAAATTACGGTAATAAAATTGGCAATAATCATGGACAAACTTCCTATGTTTAGTCCATATAAAAACCACAAAAAAACCCCTGTAACAAAAATTAAATATGTTGTTAGTGACAAACCATCTGTAGATTTACTCTTCCAAACCTGAACAACTTGTGGGATAAAAGCGATTGTTGTTAAAAATGCTGCTGCAAAACCTAAAAGCTCAACATGATCTAACATACTACATTAATTATTTTTCCTGGAACAACAATGATTTTTTTAATTTCACGCAGATTAAGATATTTTTCTAATCTTTCATCTTCTTTTAGAACCTTTTTTATCTGATCTATACCTAATGAGGCTTCCAATTTTAGTTTAAATTTCATTTTTCCGTTAAATGACACAGGATATTCAAATGAACTTTCTTTTACAAATTCTGGATTAAAAACTGGAAATGGCTCGAAAGATATTGTGGTTGAATTTCCTAATTTAGACCATATTTCTTCACATATATGAGGTGCAAATGGTGATAATAAGACAGTTAGATTTTTTAAAATATGTAAATTATTACACTTTAGTGCACTTAATTCATTTACACATATCATAAAAGCACTAACAGATGTGTTTAATGAAAAATTATTAATATCCTCTTCTATTTTTTTAATTGTTTTATGTAAAGTTTTTAAACTTTCCATAGATGGATCATTATCACTTACATTAAATTTTCCGGTTGAATGAAATAGATTCCAAAACTTTTTCAAAAAAGAATATGTTCCTGAAATACCTGCAGTGTTCCATGGTTTAGCTTGTTCAATTGGTCCTAAAAACATTTCATATAATCTAAGAGTATCAGCGCCATAATCATTACAAATTTGGTCGGGATTTATAACGTTATATTTAGATTTTGACATTTTTTCAACTTCTCTATGAACAATAAATTTATTATTAAGAGATTCAAAATTTGCATTTTTAAATTGAGGCTGCCAATTTCTCAAAGCATCTAAATCTAATTCGCTATTTGTATTTACAAATTGTACATCAACATGAATAAGCTGGGTTTTAACTTTCTTAACTATTCCCTTAGAAAAATAATTATCTGTTCCAACCTCCCTAGAAATAAAGGCACTATTTCCTAAAATCATTCCTTGATTTATTAACTTTTTAGCATAATCCTTTACAGGAACTAAATCCAAGTCATATAAAAAATACTGCCAAAATCTTGAATACAATAAATGTCCAGTAGCGTGCTCGCTTCCACCAATATATACATCAACTTCTTTCCAATAGTCAAGAGATTCTTTTGAAGCAAATTCTAGTTCGTTGTTTGAGTCCATATATCGATTAAAATACCATGAACTTCCTGCCCAACCTGGCATAGTATTCAGTTCTAATTTGAAAACAGATTTATTATCAATTAAAGAATTAGCAACGACTTTATTATTGATAGTGTCCCATGCCCATTCATTTGAATTGCCTAGCGGAGGTTTGCCATCTTCAGTAGGCAAATACTTGTCTACATTAGGAAGAGCTATAGGCAAATGTTTTTCTTCGATCATGACAGGCAAATTATTCTTATAATAGACAGGAAAAGGTTCACCCCAATACCTTTGTCTACTAAAAACAGCATCTCTTAATTTATAATTAATCTTATGAATTCCTTTATTAAGTTCTTGTAGTTTTTTGGTTGCTAAATTTAAACCATCCTTAAAATTCAAGCCATCTAAGTGTTCTGAATTAGTTAAAACAAAATTTTCTTTACTTTGGAATGCTTCTTTAGAAATATCTTTATCCAAAAAAATATTCTTTATTGGTATATTAAAAAATTTAGCAAAATTATAATCTCTTTGGTCTCCACATGGAACTGCCATTACAGCTCCTGTTCCATATCCTGCTAAAACATAATCAGATATCCATATCTCAAGTTTCTCATTACTTAGAGGGTGAATAGCATAAGCACCAGTAAAAGCACCACTGATTGACTTAACATCAGACATTCTTTCTCTTTCAGTTTTTTTACCTGATTTTTGTATATAGTTTTTAACAGATTCTAAATTATCATCTTTTGTTATGTGTTCAACAAAAGGATGTTCTGGAGCTAATGTCATAAATGAAACTCCGTAAATTGTATCTACTCTCGTTGTAAAAACTTCGATTTGTTTATCAAAATTTTCTACATCAAAATTAACCATCGCGCCTTCGGATTTTCCAATCCAATTTCTTTGCATCTCCTTTAATGGTTCAGGCCAATCTATGTCATTTAATCCATTTAACAATCTCTCAGAATAAGCGGAAATCCTAATACTCCATTGAGTCATCTTTTTTCTTAATACTTCGTGACCCCCTCTTTCAGATAATCCATCAATTATTTCATCATTGGCAAGTACGGTTCCCAATTTCGGACACCAGTTTACGTCAATTTCAGATAAATAAGCTAGTCTGTAGTTTAATAGAATTTCTTCTTTTTTATCTGAGCCATATGAGTTCCATTCTTTAGATTCAAAGGTTTTAATATCATTGCTTTGAGATGCGTTAATATTCGAATTACCATTTGACTCAAAAATTGAAATTAATTCTTTTATATCCTTTGACTTATAACTGTCTATATCGTACCAAGAATTAAAAAGTTTAATGAACATCAACTGAGTCCATTTATAATAGTTTTTATCAGATGTTCTTATTTCTCTAGACCAGTCAAACGAAAACCCTAAACGATCTAACTGTTTTCGATATCTTGAAATATTTTCATTTGTAGTTTTAAGAGGGTGTCTGCCGGTTTGAATAGCATATTGTTCTGCAGGAAGTCCAAAAGAATCATAACCCTGAGGGTGTAGTACATTAAATCCTTTCAAGCGTTTATATCTTGAATAAATATCACTAGCAATATATCCAAGTGGATGACCTACATGAAGTCCAGCTCCGGAGGGATAAGGGAACATATCTAATACGTAAAACTTTGGAAGTGTACTGTTGTTCTCAGCTTTGAAAGTATTATTTTCAGCCCAAAATTTTTGCCATTTATTTTCAATGTCTTTGAAGTTGTACAACATACCTAAATCTAAAAAGACAAAAATACATTTATTGTACGAATAGGAAAAGTTTAAATCACAGAACCTGATGAATTAAAAAGGTTTAGTATTTTTACAAAAACATAATCTAATTTTAATTGGCTATTTCAAAAAACAAAAGACTTCTATCATCCTACTTTTCAGTAATCTTAAGTATTTCTATTGTTTTATTTATGATGGGGGCTTTTTTTATAATAGCATTCAACGCCAAAAAAATATCTGATGATTTTAAGGAAAAAATTCCTATTACTATTTATTTAAAAAATAATGCAAAAAAAATAGAGACGGAACAACTTATAAAAAAATTAAATTTAAAAGATTATACGAACTCCATTAACTATATTTCTAAAGAAAAGGGAGCTGAAATATTGATAGATGAAATTGGTGAAGATTTTATTGAATTTTATGGAACAAACCCACTTTTAAATTCTATTGATGTATTTCTAAAATCAGAATTTGTAACAACCATAGTGTTTGACGAAATAACAACCGAACTAAGCAATACAGACTTTATAGATGAAATTATATTCGACGCTCCATTAATATCATTAATAAATGATAATATAAATAAAATAAAATTTTGGGTTTTAGGAATTGCTTTATTTTTTCTAAGTATTTCAATTGTTGTCATTAATGGTTCTATTCGTCTTTCGATATATTCCAATAGAATAAATATAAAAACTATGCAAATGGTTGGAGCAACAAAAAAATTCATTAGAAAACCTTTTATTAATACACACGTGAAATTAGGTTTAATAGGATCTGTAATTGCAGCTATTATGTTAAGTTCATCTTTGTATTATATTCAAAATAACTTTGAGTATTTCAATTTTGAATCTGAGATTCCTTTAATTGTTTCAATGTTTGGAGCAATTTCATTTTTTAGTGTAATTATTACATACTTATGTACTTATTTTGCAACACAAAAATTTTTAAAAATTAAAATAGAACAACTTTACTAATGAAAAATAAAAATTCTAATAAAAAAACATTTGTTTTTGGTAAGAAAAATTATGTTGTTATGATTATAGGGTTAGTATTCATCACGCTTGGTTTTGTTCTTATGTCTGGTGGTGGAAGTGAAGATCCAAATATTTTTAATCCTGAAATATATAATTTTAGAAGAATTAAACTAGCCCCTACTTTAGTTTTAATCGGTTTTGCGATTCAGGTCTATGCCATTTTACTAAATCCAAATAAAAAATAAATGGATTATTTTGAATCTATTATTCTGGGAATTGTTCAAGGACTAACTGAATTTCTTCCTATATCTTCAAGCGGACATTTAGAAATTTCAAAGGCAATTTTAGGAAATGATTTTTCTAATAAAGAAAGTTTACTCTTTACAATAGTTTTACATTTTGCTACAGCTCTTAGTACAATTGTGTTCTTTAGAAAAGATATTTCTGAAATCATTTTAGGCTTATTTGATAAACAAAATATAGAATCTTCTAAATTCTCAATTTCTATAATAATTTCAATGATTCCCGCAGTACTTGTTGGTCTTTTCTTTGAAGAAACCATCAATTCTTTTTTTAACGGAAATTTACTTTTAGTCGCGGCAATGCTGTACGTAACCGCAATTTTATTATACCTATCAGATGTTATAAAACTTGATAAAAAAGATATTAGTTATAAAAATAGTTTTATAATAGGTTTAGCTCAAGCCATTGCAATTCTTCCAGGGATATCCAGAAGTGGAGCTACTATTGCAACAGCTGTAGTGATTGGGATAGATAGAGAAAAAGCTGCTAGGTTTTCGTTTATAATGGTTATTCCATTAATTTTTGGCAGTATGGTAAAATCAATTATTGATAATGGAGTTGTGTTTGAGAATTTTAATTTTTTATCAATTTCACTCGGCTTTATTTCAGCTTTTATAACTGGTCTTTTAGCTTGTAAATGGATGATTTCTTTAGTAAAAAAAAGTAAGTTATATTATTTTTCTATTTACTGTTTTATAGTTGGATCTGTTATTATTTTTTATTCTTTAAAAAATGGAATTTAATAAAGAATCGTTAATAGAAGGGGAAATTTTATTAATTAACAAGCCACTTAAATGGACATCATTTCAAGTGGTAAATAAAATTAGATGGCTAATAAAATCGAAATTTAATATTAAAAAAATTAAAGTTGGTCATGCTGGTACTTTAGACCCATTAGCTGACGGCTTACTTATTATTTGTACAGGTAAAATGACTAAAAAGATTGATCAGTTTCAAAATTTAGATAAAATTTATACTGGAAAATTTTTTTTAGGAGCCACTACACCCTCTTATGATTTAGAAACAGAGGTAAATTCAGTTAAACCTATTAATAATATAAGCAAAAAATTAATTTCAAAAGCTTTAGAGAGTTTTAACGGAAAAATAACTCAAATCCCACCAATATTTTCGGCAATAAAGCATAAAGGGAAAAAACTATATGAGTATGCCCGTAAAGGTGAAACAGTAAAAATTAAAGAACGAGAAGTTTTAATTTATGAATTTATAATTACAAAATATCAACTTCCAGAGTTATCTTTTCTGGTGAAATGTAGTAAGGGAACCTACATAAGATCATTAGCTAATGATTTTGGAGAAAAATTAGAATGTGGAGCCTATCTTTCAAAATTAACTAGGACCGCTATTGGAAATCATCTTTTAGAAAATTCTATTTCTATTGAAGATTTTGAAAAGAGATTAGGGCAAATAGTTTAAAAACTGTTCTCTGCTTATTTCTTCTGCACCTAATGATTTTAAGTGAGCACTTGGCACTTGACAGTCAATTAATTTATAACCGTTTTTACTTAATTCTTTAATTAAATGAATAAAACCAATTTTACTAGCATTATTCTCTTTACTAAACATACTTTCTCCACAAAAAATATCACCTAAATCAATACCGTAAAGCCCTCCCACTAACTCAAAATCCTTCCATACTTCTACTGAAAATGCATGACCCTCTTTATGTAAAAGGTTATAAGCTTTTTTTAACCCCTCTGTGATCCATGTGCCATTTTGACCAAATCTTTTAACTTTTGCACAACAATCGACAACTTCATCAAATGATTGATTAAATGTAACTTTAAAATAATCGTCCTTTAAAATCTTTTTAGTTGATTTTGAAATCTTAAGCTTTTTTGGAAATAAAACCATTCTAGGGTCTGGACTCCACCAAACCAAATAGTCATCATTTTCAAACCAAGGAAAGATTCCTTGCTTATAGGCTTTTAATATTCTTTTTGGATCTAAATCTCCTCCAATAGCTACAACACCATCACTATTAGCAGTTAAAGCCGATGGGAATATATGTTCGCTACTTAATTGATACATTTATTTGTTAAAAAGGCAAATCGTCAGGCTCGTTGTCGTTTATATTATCTGCTGGTTCAAAAGCATCTGCTGGTGGAACTGGCGGAATATTTGATTCTGAATCATCCGAACTTAATTTTTCAATTCTCCAACCTTGAATTGAATTAAAATACTTTACTTCACCTTGTGGACTTTCCCATTCTCTTCCTCTTAAATTAATATCAACTTTGACTGAATCACTGACTTTATAAGAGTTTAAAATATCACATTTATCTTGAATAAATTCAATTAAAAGATCTTGTGGGTATTGTTCTTCTGTTGTTACAACTAATTCTCTTTTTCTAAAACCGTTACTTCCGTATTCTTTTGTTTCGTTAATTAGTTTAATTTTTCCTGTAATGTCCATTTTATATATATATTTTTTTACAAAATTAAAGAATTTTTAGTCCTTATTTTAAGTTAATAAAAGATTTATAATCAATAATATTAACAACTTGAATAAATAAGGAAAAAATTAAATTTCTTACAAGTAAGATTTAATAGATTTGGCTAAATCTTTAAATTCTTTATCAGACATTTTAACTTTCTTTTTAAAGTTAATATCCTCCATTGAGTTTAATGGAACTAAATGAACATGAGCATGAGGAACTTCTAATCCAATAACTGATATACCTATTCTTTCACAATCAACAGCTTTTTTCAAGGCTTTTGAAATTTTTTTTGAAAAATTCATCAAATCTTGATAATCTTTATCATCAAGATCAAAAATAAGATCTATCTCTTTTTTAGGTATACAAAGTGTGTGACCTGCTGAGTTTGGATTTATATCTAAAAAAGCAAAGCAATTGTCTGTTTCTGCTATTTTATAACAAGGAATCTCTCCCTTTATAATTTGAGTAAATATTGAATTCAAAATTTATCTTTCTATTGAAACGATTTCAAATTTTAAAGTACCATTTGGAACTGTTACTTCCGCAATTTCTCCTACTTTTTTACCTAGAAGACCTTTTCCTATAGGAGAACTTACAGAAATTTTTCCTGATTTTAAATCAGCTTCACTTTCAGCAACCAATGTATAATTTAATTGCATTTGATTGTTTAANTTTTTTATAGTAACCTTAGAAAGNACTAATACTTTGCTAAGATCCAATTGAGATTCATCAATTAGTCTAGCNTTAGATAANGTNGCTTCNAGTTTAGAGATTTTCATCTCAAGCATTCCTTGTGCCTCTTTTGCAGCATCGTATTCTGCATTTTCACTCAAGTCACCTTTATCTCTAGCCTCTCCTATAGCATTAGAAGCTTTTGGTCGTTCTACGTCCTTTAGATGATTTAATTCATCTTTAAGTTTTTTTAAACCCTCTTTTGTGTAATAAGAAACATCACTCATAATCATTGTTTTAAAACAAAAAATCCCTAATTATATGGGATTTTAAGTAAATATACGAAATTATTAAATCTTTAAATTTTTAACTAATTTCATAAAATAATCCATAACATGAAATACGTATTAATTTTGTTTTTTATTTTAATCTCTTCATGTTCAAAAAATGAGATAAATAGAAATCCATTTCTCCAAAATATTAGTTTTGAAAAAACAATAAATCTTAATTTACCAAAATACGATGATTTAAATTATAACGGAGGAGCTGTCTATATAAACTCTGGAGGAATAAAGGGGTTAATCTTGTTCAATTTTAGTAACCAAATATTTGCATGGGAAGCAAGCTGTCCTAATCAATACCCCTCGTCATGTTCTACAATGGAAATAGACGGAGTACAAACGATTTGCAATTGTGATGATTCTAAATACAGTTTAGCAACTGGACAATTGCTTTCGGGCTCAGGAACGAATTCCTACCCTATGAAATTATATTTTTCTGAAAAAAATGGTAATTCAGTCCGAATATCGAACTGAATTACCAAATTAAATTAGCAAATAATATTAAAATTTATAATTTAAACCAAATGAGATGTTTCTACCCATTTCATGGATACCCATCTTCTTGAATCTAGACAAATGATCGTAATATTCTTCGTCCAATAAATTATTAATTGACCAGACAAAACCTAAATTATTATTACCAAGGTTAAATTCATGACTACCTGAAAGGTTCATAAGTAAATATGAATCCGTTGCTGTTTCAAACTGTCCAACATTATTTTGCTTTCCTTTTGAAATGATACTAATCTTGTAGTTATTACTATCAAAATCTAAATTAAAAGCATGTTTAAAAGTAAAAGGCGATATAAAAGGTAAGTAACCACCCTCAGCTTTTTCACCTGAAACATACTCAAAAGAAGTTTTATAAGAAAGCCAATCCAATGATGTAGATTTAGAAAAATAAAGTTCTCCACCCATTAGAGAAGCATCAGCTTGAGAATAATTGTAAACTGGCATAGAGCTCATTGTTTGTCCAGTTGGCTCTAAATAGATATAATCTTGGATTGAGTTATAAAAAACATCTAAGCCAAAACTAGAATCTGAACCAAAAGAAGATATAGAAATATCCGTTTGGAAATTTTTCTCCTCAGTTAAATTACTGTCACCTATTTCATATTGAGCAGTTCCGTGATGAACACCATCTGAAAATAACTCTGAAAGATTAGGTGCTCTATATCCATTTGAAAAATTAATTCTAAAAATTTTATTTTCTGAAAAATCTCTTTTAAAACCTAACGAACTAGTAAAACTACTGTAATCTTTATCAAAGTTTGCAGTTGATATATTTCTAGTATCAGTTCTTAAACCAAGTAAAATGTCCCATTTAGAAGTATGAACATGAGACATAGCATATAGACCAAAGTCTTTCTTTTCAGCATTTGGTATTAGTTCTTCATGAGCCAAATTGGTATTAGTTTGAGAAAGCATATTAGCTCCAAATATAAGTTCTAGTTTTTCAGATTTTGGAAAAATATACTTAAGATCTAAAGTTGTCGTTTCTAAGTCCATGTTTAATGCAGGTCCCTCACCATGTTCGTCGTGATCGTCATGATCGTCATCATGATCGTCATCGTGATCATCATCGTCATGATCGTCATCGTCATGATCGTCATCATCGTGATCGTCATCGTGATCATCGTGTCCCTCTTCTTCGTGATGTCCAAATTCCTTTCTTTTGTTAGAGCTAAATCCTAATGTAAATTCAAT
>PADT01000067.1 GCA_002700465.1 Flavobacteriaceae bacterium
AAAATGAAATTGAAAGAAAAAATTGTTTTAATTTAAAACTTACTAGCTTGATTTATTCGAACATTAATTTAGATGACATATTAGTTTCAAAAAAACTTAACGATACTGTATTTCTTTCATTATTAGTTGACGAACAAGGTAAACTTTCGTTATTAAGTTTAGGTAATGCAAAAAACATTACAAATGAGATACCCAACATCGAATTAATCATAAAAAATTCATTAAATAATATTTCCTCTTTATATCCAGCTACCAAAACTAATTTTGGTATACCTGTAAGCACTAAATTTCAGTTACCTTTAATATTAAAATCAAACTAAAATAAGTTGAAAGCTCAAAGGGAAAAAATAATTTTAGGTATTGATCCAGGCACAACAATTATGGGATTTGGATTAATAAAAGTAGTTGATAATAAAATGAGTTTTCTTTTACTGAACGAACTTGTTTTAAATAAATTTGATGATCATTATCTAAGATTAAAACATATTTTTGAAAGAACCCTAGATTTGATAGATAAATATCATCCAGATGAAATTGCAATTGAAGCTCCTTTTTTTGGTAAAAACGTTCAATCTATGCTTAAGTTAGGTAGGGCACAAGGCGTGGCAATGGCTGCTGGACTTTCTAAAGAAATTCCAATAACTGAGTATTCACCTAAAAAAATTAAAATGTCTATTACTGGTAGTGGGAATGCATCTAAAGAACAAGTTGCTAAAATGCTTCAAAGTTTACTTGGAATAAAAAAGTTACCAAAAAATTTAGATTCTACAGATGGACTAGCTGCAGCAGTATGTCATTTCTATAATCAAAATAATAAATTAAGTTCTGAAAAAAATTATTCTGGTTGGAGTGCGTTTGTTAAACAAAATGAAAAAAGAATTAAGAAGTAATGATTTTATGTAAACTGCTTTTTAATCTAAAATAATTTTCTGTGTCAGGAATATACGTACATATACCTTATTGTAAACAAGCCTGTCATTACTGCAACTATCATTTTTCAACTTCATTAAAGAATAAGGAAAGTGTGATTAGTGCAATGTTAAAAGAAATTGAAATTAAATCTATTGGAAATAATGATTTGATTCAAACTATTTATTTTGGGGGTGGAACACCATCATTTTTCGATACTAAAGAAATAAATAAAATAATTAATTCGATTTTCGAAAAATTTAAAATTTCTGATAAGCCTGAAATAACTTTAGAGGCAAATCCTGATGATCTATCTAATACTAAACTTATAGAATTGTCTCAGAGTTATATAAATAGATTAAGTATTGGTGTTCAATCATTTAATGATGATGAGCTAAAACTTATGAATAGATCTCACAGTTCCGAAGAAGCCAAAAAATGTATTGATAATTCTTTAAAATATTATAACAATATTTCTATTGATTTAATATTTGGTATGCCTAATAGTAATTTAAAAACTTGGGAATCTAATTTAGATTACGTTACTAATTGGAATCTTAATCATATGTCTGCATACGCTTTGACTGTTGAACCAAAAACTGCTTTGGAATCATTTGTGAAAAAAAATATTATTAAACCATTAAATGAAGACTTGGTGTTTGAACAACACGAACTTATGTGTAATAAAATGTCAAAGTACGAATATGTGAATTATGAATTATCAAGTTTTGCAAAAAAAGGATATTTTTCAAGAAATAATTCTGCATATTGGCTGCGAAAAAAATATATTGGAATAGGTCCTTCAGCTCACAGTTTTGATGGATTCCAAAGAACTTGGAATGTATCAAACAACTCATTATATGTTAAAGACATCAGTAAAAACAAAATGTTTTCTGGAAAAGAAAAGCTTTCAATTATAGATAAATACAATGAATATGTAATGACCGGCTTAAGAACTAAATGGGGGATATCTCTAACATATTTAGAAAATAACTTTGGTCTTTATTACAAAAATAATTTCGAAAATAGGATTTTAAAATATGTAAACACATCTCTTGTAGTAGTTAAGGACGATATTTTTACTACAACAATTAAAGGTAAATTTCTAGCAGACGGAATTGCATCTGAATTATTTATGATTAATCCTTAGATAAATTAGTGAAATGATAATAGAATTTTGAAATTGTTTC
Organism: Flavobacteriaceae bacterium; assembly: GCA_002700465.1. GTDB lineage: Bacteria > Bacteroidota > Bacteroidia > Flavobacteriales > Flavobacteriaceae > MAG-121220-bin8. The sequence continues at coordinate 2,100 of PADT01000067.1, forward strand.
AATTCCTTGTAAAAAATTTGAAACCCCGTAGTGTTCATTAGGTGAATGAATTGCATCACTATCTAATCCAAATCCCATTAAAATAGTTTTACTATTTAATTCTTGTTCAAAAAGTGCTATTATTGGAATACTCCCTCCATCTCTAGTAGCAATTGGTTTTTTGTCAAAAACATCTTCATAAGCTTTACTAGCAGCTTCAAAACCAATTGTATTTGTTGGGGCAACATAAGGTTGTCCACCGTGATGTTCTGTTACTTTTACACTAACCGTGTTAGGTGCAATATTGGTAATATGTTCTGTAAATAATTTATTAATTCTTTTCCAATTTTGTCCTGGAACTAATCTCATTGAAATTTTAGCAAAAGCTTTACTAGGTAGTACAGTTTTAGCGCCCTCTTCTATATAGCCTCCCCATATTCCATTTACATCTAAAGCTGGTCTAATTGATTGTCTTTCTATTGTAGAATAGCCTAACTCTCCGTGTTCTTTTTTAAGACCTATAGAATTTTTGAATTCATCAATATCGAAAGGAGCTGAATTCATTTTTGTTCTGTCATCATCAGAAACTTTAATCACATTATCATAAAAGCCCGGAATAGTAATTTTATTATTTGAATCGTGGAGCTCATTAATAATTTTAGATAAAACATTTATTGGATTAGCTACAGTTCCTCCGTAATGACCTGAATGTAAATCTCTATTAGGGCCTGTTAATTCAACCTCCATGTAAGACAATCCTCTTAAACCTGTGGTTATTGAAGGAATTGTTTTACTAATCATTCCTGTATCTGAAACTAATATTATATCATTAGATAATTTTTCTTTATTTAATTTTACAAATAATTCAAGATTATCACTTCCAACTTCTTCTTCACCTTCAATCATAAATTTAACATTACAAGGCAAGTCATCATTTTCAATCATTACCTCAAGAGCTTTCAAGTGCATAAACATTTGACCTTTATCATCACATGCTCCTCTTGCAAAAATTGCTCCCTCTGGATGTATTTCTGTTTTTTTGATGTAGGGGTTGAAAGGATCTTGGTCCCAAAGATCTACAGGATCTACAGGTTGAACATCATAATGACCATATACTAATATAGTAGGAAGTTCAGTATTGATTATCTTTTCTCCATAAACAATCGGGTGTCCGTCAGTTTCACAAATTTCACAATTATCTAAATTTAATTTTATAAAATGTTTTTTAATTAATTCCGCTGCTGACCTTACATCAGAATCATGTTCAGATTTTGCACTTACAGATGGAATTCTTAATAATTCAAACAATTCGTTTATGAAACGATTTTTATTTTTTTCGATATAGTTTTTGAAATTTTTCACTTTAAATATTTTTTATAAATGTAACTAAATCTTGTTTTTTAACATAGTAAATTTCATAGTGATATTTTATACAATCTTGCTTATATTTGCCTGCTTTGCGGGTGTGGTGAAATTGGTAGACACGCTAGACTTAGGATCTAGTGCTTAACGGCTTGGGGGTTCGAGTCCCTTCACCCGCACAAAAAAAACCTTTACATAGTAAAGGTTTTTTTGTTTCTTATCATTTCTGTTTAACTTAGTTTTAATAGTAAAGTTAATTAAATCGATTAATAGCATGATTTTTGAAATAATCTTGAGTATATTAAAGTCAATATGAAAAAAATATTTATTACGCTTTTTGTTTCATTAACTTTTATTTTTATTAGTTGGAAATATCACGAAGTTAAGTTTGACGATCCAAACAAGGACAAGCTATTAATAGAGCTTCTTAAATATGTTTTAGAGAAAGGCCATTATCAATCTCAAGATATTAATGATCAGTTATCACTCAAAGTATTTAATAGTTATTTAGAAATGATTGATCCTCAGAAAAAATATTTTTTGAATTCAGATTTAAAAGAATTTAAAAAATATGAAAAATCAATTGATGATCAATGGCTTAGTTATGATTTGACTTTTTTCAATTTAACTTATGATAGACTCATTCAGAGAATAGATGAAGTGGAAACGTTTATGCCTTCTTTGTTTGAAAAAACATTTGAATTTGATAGCGAAGAAAATATAAATGTAGATTTTGAAAATTTATCATTTCCTAAAAATGATAAAGAAAGAAAAGAAAGATGGAGAAAACAGGTAAAATTTTCAATGCTAGATTTATATGATATAAAAATTTTAGATCAAAAAAAGTTACTAGAATCTAACAACGACTATCAGAAAAAATCTGATTCTGATTTAAGAGAAGAATCTCTAGTAATAGTAAAGGATAATATCAATGATATTTTTGATTTAATGAATGACTTGGAAAGAAAAGATTGGTTCTCAAATTATGTTAATTCATTTGTTACTCAATATGATCCTCACACTCTTTATTTTAAACCTGAAGATAAAGATCGTTTTGATGTTAATATTTCTGGGAGATTTGATGGAATCGGAGCCAGACTACAAAAACGTGATGGTGGAATTGAAATTGTTCAAATTATCTTAGGAGGTCCGCTTTGGAAAGATAAAAAAATAGAAGCTGGTGATGAAATAATCAAAGTTGGTGAACCCGGAAAAGATCCTGTCAATGTTATAGGGATGAGAATTGATGATGCAATTAAATTAATTAAAGGTCCAAAAGGTACTGTAGTCGAATTAACTGTTCGTCGTAAATCTGATAATGAAATTAAAACTTTTCCAATTACAAGAGATGAAGTTGTTTTAGAAGAGAGCTATGCAAAATCTACACTAATTAAAAAAAATAATAAAACTTATGGTCTTATAACTTTACCTAAGTTTTATGTTGATTTTAACGATTACAAAGAGATTAACTGCGCTTCTGATGTAAAAAAAGAAATCATAAATTTAAAAAAAGAAGGTATTGAAGGTCTTGTTTTAGATTTAAGAAATAACGGAGGAGGTGCACTTCAAACTGTTGTTGACATGACTGGTTTATTTATCGAAACTGGTCCAATCGTGCAGGTCAAATCTATTGGAAATAGAAAAAAAGTTTTGTATGATGAAGACCCTTCTGTTATTTGGGATGGACCATTAGTTATTTTAGTTAATCAAATGTCTGCTTCTGCGTCAGAAATTATGGCAGCCGCTTTACAAGATTATGAAAGAGCAGTAGTTATTGGAAGCGACAATACCTTTGGAAAAGGTACAGTACAAAATGTGTTAGATTTAAATAGGTTTTTATCAAATAGTGACTTTGATTTAGGCGCTCTAAAAATAACAACTGAAAAATTTTATAGAATTAATGGTGGCTCTGTCCAACTTAAAGGGGTTGAAAGTGATATTGTAACTCCTAATACATATTCACATATTGAAATTGGTGAGGCAGATGAAAAAAATCCTCTTAAGTGGGATCAGATAGATAAAGCACAATTTAGAAAATGGAATGGATATTACAATCTAGAAAGTGTTATTAATGATTCTAAATTAAGGATTTCAAAAAATGAGTTATTTAATCTTATTGATCAAAATGCTAAGTGGTTTTCTGAAAGAAGAAAAAATAAAAGTTATTCTTTAAATTATAATACTTTTAAAAATGAACAGAACAATAATAAATTAAAACTTAAGAAATTTGATAGAATAAAAGATTATAATAATAATTTGAATTTTGATCTTTTGAGCGATCAATCATCCAAAATTAAAGACTCTGAAGAATATAAAGAAAATCGAAAGAGATGGCACAATAGATTAAAATCTGATATCTATATTAACGAAAGCATTAATGTTTTATTAAATTTAAAAACAAAGAAAATAGAAAAAAATAATAATATTTTAGCTAAAGTTGGTTAATGAAATTTTTTAAAAACACAGTATCTCTAAATAATATAGGTATTATTTTAAGTTCTTGTTTTGTTTTGTTTTGCCTTCTTGTATCTCTTTTTTCATACGTTTTTATCCCTGATAGCTCTAGGTTTTCAAATCAGATGCATTTGCCAATCAATTCTAAAAGCCCAGGTTTTAAGGCAAGTTTTATAATAGTCCCAAATAATAGTAATAATCAACAATCTTTTTTGAGTAAGTTATTTACTGGAAATAAGTATCCCGATACTGAAATTTTAATTTCTAATTTTCAATTGTCAAAAAATAGTATAAAATATTCTGATCTGTCAAATGACGGAATTATAAAATCTATTCCTTTTACTGATTTTCCTTCAAATTTAACTTCAAATCAAATTATAGAAAAATTCTTGATTAAAAGAAATTATATTTTTGGCACTGACAATTATGGAAGAGATGTTTTTGGTAGAGTCATGTTAGGAACTAGAGTATCTATGTCCATTGGTATAGTTGCAGTCTTGATTTCTTTGTTGATAGGATTAATTATAGGACTAACCAGTGGTTATTATGGGGGTTTGACCGACAAAATATTAATGATGGTTATTAATATTTTTTGGTCTATTCCTACTCTTTTATTAGTTATTGCATTTTCTTTAGCTCTAGGTAAAGGTTTTTGGCAGGTGTATGTAGCTGTTGGTTTAACAATGTGGGTTGAAGTCGCTAGAATTGTTCGTGGACAAGTTATATCGGAAAAAAATAAAGATTATATTATTGCAACCAAAGTGTTAGGGTTTTCTGACTCAAGAGTTTTTTTTAAGCATTTAATTCCAAATATTATTGGTCCTATTTTAATTATTTCTGCTGCAAATTTCGCTTCAGCTATCTTAATAGAAAGTGGTTTAAGTTTTTTAGGCATAGGAACTCAACCACCTATTCCTAGCTGGGGATCCATGATTAAAGATAATTATCAATATATTATTTTAGGGAAGGCTTATCTTGCAGTTATTCCAGGTATTGCTATTATGTTATTGGTTACTAGTTTTATGTTTTTAGGAAATAATTTGGAAGAATATTTTAAATCTAAATAACTACCATTTACTAGTTCTTTCTGAGTCTAATTTTATGTAGATAGAGAATAATAAAACAAAAGCCATTAAACTTGACCCTCCATAGCTTAAAAACGGTAATGGAATTCCAATTGTAGGGACCAAACCTATAACCATACCAATATTTATAAAAAAATGTGAAAATATAATAGTTACGGCTGAGTAAGAATAGATTTTACTGAATAAACTTCTTTGAAGTTCTGCTCTTTTAGCAATTCTTAGCATCAAAAAAGTGTACAGAAGAATTATAAATGAAGCTCCTAAAAACCCCCATTCTTCACCAACAGTAGAAAATATGTAATCCGTATGTTGCTCGGGAACAAAATTTCCTCGAGTTTGAGCCCCTTTTAAAAACCCTTCCCCAGTTAATCCGCCAGATGCAAATGCTATTCTTGATTGATTTGTATTATATCCAGTTCCTTGATTATCTTGTTTTATTCCCATCACAATATTAAATCTATTTCTGTGACGTTCTTCAAAAATATTATTAAATATAAAATCAACAGAAAATACAAATACTGAAAAAATTAAACCATAAATAAATATTTTTTTTACAACTTTTTTATTTCTTTTATTTAAAAAAAGAAAAATCAACATTGTTGCAATTAGAAAAAGAATAATATTTTTTGGAGTTAATAGAATAGTGGCAAAAAACAATATTATAAATCCTACGAATAGGTTCATATAAATAGAGGGAAGACCTATTTTATAAAAAACTAAAATAAAACTTAAGAAAATAATTATAGTTCCCGGATCTGGTTGAAGTATAATTAAACCTATGGGAATTAAAATTATTAAAAACGAATAAAATTGAGTTTTAATTGTTTTAATATTTGAATTAATATCACTTAGGTATTTTGCTAAGGCAAGAGCAGTTATTGGTTTTGCAAATTCACTAGGCTGAATACTAAATCCATTTATTTGATACCAAGCCAACGCACCATTAACTTCATTGCCAAAAATAAAAAGTCCAATTAAAGACATTATGGAAAGAACGTATAAAATACTTGAATATTTTATAAAAAAATTAATGGAAAGAATTTGAATGAATAAGAAAATAAAAACTGAAATAATTGCAAAAAACAATTGTTTTGTAAATGGATTAAAAGAAAAAATAGAGTCTAATAAATAAATTTGAGATGATGAAAATATATTGCCAAGTCCAAGAGAAATTAGTATGCTAAGAATAATAACACTCAGCCAGTCTATTTTTTTTATATTGATTTCACTCATTAATTGAAAAATTATTTTTTGTATAAGGTTTTAAATATTCTTCCATAAGATCCCCACTTAAAATATAATTTTCGAGATATTTTCTTTTTACTTCTTTTTTTAAATATTTCTCCATCATAAGGCTTGCTATTGGAGCAGCCCATCTTGTACCCCAATATCCATTCTCAATAAAAACTGCAATAGCAATTTTAGGATTTTCTTTTGGAGCGAATCCAATAAAGATAGAATGATCTGTAAGTTGAGATCTTTTACCTTTTATTTTTATAAAATTTTCAGCAGTTCCGGTTTTTCCTGCTATCTCAATTCCTTTTATTTTTGAATTTTGAGCCGTTCCTTTTTCAATTACGTCAAACATTCCATTAATTATTTTTTCATAATGAATAGATTTTATGGATGTGTGTTTTTTATCTAAGAATTTTGAATTAATTGAGTCATTGCTTATTTTTTTTACTAAATGCGGAGTTTTATACCATCCTCTATTCGCAATTATTGCAGTTATATTTGCCAACTGAATTGGGGTTGTTAAAATTTCACCTTGCCCAATTCCATTTGAAATAGTTGTTGCAGCTCTCCATCTGTTGTTTGGATACCACTTGTCATAATATTTAGAATCTGGTATTAGACCAGGTCTACCTAAAGGATGATCATATCCTAAATAATTCCCTAAACCAAAACTTTCAACATGATTTTTCCACTTATTTATTCCTTCTCTAGAATTAGAATATTTGTTCAATGTGTTTTTATATATTGTAGCAAAATAAGTGTTACAAGAATTATAAATTGCAGTATTTAAATCATTAGAAGTTCCTGGCTTACAATGACATCTCATAAATCTATTTTTTGAATAGTAATGTCCTTCGTTACATGAAATTTTAGTATTAGAAGTTATAATATTTTCTTCTAAAGCTATAAGTCCGTTAATTAGTTTAAATGTTGATCCTGGGGGATATTGTCCCTGTAATCCTCTATCAAAAAGGGGTTTGCCTATTGTATCGTTTTTTAAATTGATATAATTTTTTGATCTATTTCTTCCAATCAGTAAGTTTGGATCAAAGCTGGGTGCATTTATAAGAGAAAGAATCTCACCGCTTTCAGGTTCAATTGCTATAATACTTCCGAACTTATTAATCATTAGTGAGTCTCCGTAAACTTGAAGATCTAAATCAATTGTTAAGTTTAAATCCTTGGCAGGTTTAAAAATCGTATCATACATACCATCTTTATATTTCCCTGTGATTCTATTGAAATTATCTTTTTGAAAATAGCTAACTCCTTTTATCCCTCTTAGTTTTTCTTCGTAAGCTTTTTCAATTCCCTGTCTTCCAATTAACTCTCCTGACTCATAATAGCTATTGTCTTTAATCTCATAGTCATTAACCTCACTTATGTAGCCTAATATATTTGAAGCCGAATTTAAAAGATACTTTCTGTTAGATTTTTTTGTTACAAAAAAACCATCGTATTTCCATAATTTTTCTTGAATAATAGCATAATCTTTTTTTGAAATTTGTGATAAAAAAACTGAGGATTTAATTCTTGAGTATTTTTTTGCTTTTTTTATTTTATCTATAAATATTTGTTTGTCAATTTTTAATATTTCACAAAATTCAGTAGTGTCAATTTGTTTTAATTTTGCGGGTGTTATCATCAAATCATAAAAAGGCTCATTTTCAACTAACAACTTATTATTTCTGTCGAAAATATATCCTCTTTCTGGGTAATTATAAACTTTTTCTACAGAGTTTTTATTAGATAGTTTAACATCATTGATATTTATTATTTGAACCCAAAATAGACGAAGAATGAAAATTATCGAAGTTAAAATGATCAAAAAAGGAAGAAGTTTATTTTTCATTTTCAATCATAATATAAATAAATGTCGCACAAAAAATAAGAGAAATTAAGTATGTTATTAATGTTTTGTATATAATCAAAGAAATAAATTTAAAACTAAAAGTTTCTAAAGAAAAAATAAATAAATGATGAATTACGATAATAGAGGATATGTATAAAAATTTTTGAGAAAATGTTGACTCTAAAACATAGTTTTTGATTAATTTAATTCCATGCGGATCATAAAAAGAACCAAAAACAAAACTTAAAATATAAGATCTTAAAAAGGCAATTGATAAACAAGCTGCAGCATTAATCCCTAAAGAACTCGAATACATATCAAGTACAAATCCAAAGACAAAACTAATTATCATAAAAGTAATTTTGTCAACTTTAATTGGAAATGTAATAATAAAAACTAGACAGATGTATGGATCATAAATATCATAAAAATCAAAATTATTAAAAATTAATCCTTGTAATAAAGCAAAAAATATAAATCTTTTTAAAATTAATAAATAGACACTTGCCATTACTTTTTTAATTTTTGAAATTCCTTTTTGTTAAAACTTTCAATTATNTATACGTTATTTAAATTACTCATGTCATTATGTAATTTCACCTCTATGTTTAAGTAGTTTTCCCTANTATNTAAATCGATAATACTGTCGTCTNTTATGTTTNTANTAAAAGCACTGNCTTTTGTATTACTATGCGTTTCATTTTGATTAATTATTTTAGAAACGNTTCCAATATTNATTCCCTCTGGAAAAATCAATGACATTCCACCNGTAATAATGGAGTCTCCNACTNTAATTTTGGCTGTCTCNGATATGTCATTTAATGTTAAATGTCTTGTNTNAAAGCCANCCCATTCTAANGTTCCAAAATGTTCTGTTCTCTTAACTTTTGCATTAATTTTCATTTCAATATTTAAAATTGACATTATTGATGAATATCTTTTTGTTGTATTATCAATAATACCTACAATTCCATCAGAACTTACAACTCCCATTTCATTTTTTATTCCGTCTCTAATTCCTTTATTAACAATAATTCTATTTTTAAATGAAGACAAATTATTAGAAATTACTTTTGCATTTTTATATAAAAAATTTTCATTAGTTAATGAATCTAGCACACTACTTTCATTAATTTTTTCTAATTGATTTTTTAGAACTAAATTTTCTTCAGAAAGTTTATAATTTAATTCTTTCAACTTAAAATACTCATTAAAGTAATTTAAATTTTTTGTGGTATAATTTGAAATATTATTGGAAAAAAGTAAAACTTTTGATTTCTGAAAATAATTTGAGTTTAATATTAGGGCAAATGAAAATGATAATAAAATTAAATAAACTACAACATCTTTTTTTCTTATTATGAAATCAATGATTTGTTGCATAATTTAAAACTATTTCACTAATACACTTTTATATCTTTCAATGTTTTTAAGTGTTATTCCAGTCCCTCTAACTACTGCTCTTAACGGATCTTCAGCAATAAAGACTGGTAAATCTGTTTTTTTTGAAAGGCGTTTGTCCAGACCTCGTAGCATTGACCCTCCACCAGCAAGATAAATTCCAGTATTGTATATGTCTGCTGCTAGTTCGGGAGGGGTTTGAGATAATGTTTCCATAACAGAATCTTCAATTCTTATTATTGATTTATCTAATGCCTTAGCAATCTCTCTATATGAAATCATAGCTTCCTTTGGCTTTCCAGTTAACAAATCTCTTCCTTGTACTGAAATATCATCAGGTGGACTCTCTAATTCTTCAGAAGCTGAACCAATTGTAATCTTTATCTTTTCTGCAGTTCTTTCTCCAATAAAAAGATTATGTTGAGTTCTCATATAGTATATAATATCTCCTGTAAAAACGTCTCCTGCTACTTTTACTGATTTGTCACATACAATACCAGATAATGCTATTACTGCAATTTCTGTTGTACCACCACCAATATCAACTATCATATTTCCTTTTGGTTGCATAATATCAACTCCAATTCCAATTGCTGCTGCCATTGGTTCGTGAATTAAATAAACTTCTTTTCCGTTTACTCTTTCAGCAGATTCTCTTACCGCTCTCATTTCAACTTCAGTTATTCCTGAGGGAATGCAGATAACCATTTTTAATGCTGGAGTAAAAAATCTTTTTTTCAGGGATGGAATGCTATTAATTAATAAACTAATCATTTGCTCCGAAGCATTGAAATCTGCAATCACTCCGTCTTTAAGAGGTCTTACTGTTTTGATATTCTCGTGAGTTTTACCTTGCATAAGGCTTGCTTCTTTTCCAACTGCAATTATTCTTTCTGTTTTTTTGTCAATAGCAACAATAGACGGACTGTCCACAACCACTTTGTCATTGTGTATGATAAGTGTGTTAGCAGTTCCAAGATCTATCGCAATCGATTCAGTCCAAAAATCAAAAAAAGCCATAATAAAAAGTTGTATTACAAGTTAATAAAAATTAATGTTTAAAGTGTCTAGTTCCAGTCAAAACCATTGAAATATTATTTTTATCACAATATTCAATAGAAAGATTATCTTTAATTGAGCCACCTGGCTGAATAACTGAGCTAATCCCATTTTTGTGAGCTATTTCTACACAATCAGGAAAAGGAAAAAACGCATCACTTGCCATAACTGAATTATTCAAGTCAAATTTAAAATTATTTGATTTTTCAATAGCCTGTTTTAAAGCATCAACTCTTGATGTTTGGCCTGTTCCTGAACTTATTAATTGTAGATTTTTTGCTAGAACAATAGTGTTTGATTTTGTGTGTTTACAAATTTTTGAAGCAAATTCTAAATCTTTAATTTCTGAACTGTTTGGAGATTTTTTTGTACATGTCTTGAAGTTAGAGGTTGAATCTGTTATATTGTCTTTATCTTGTGTTAGAACTCCGTTTAAGCAAGTTCTTAATTGTTGATTGTTTAATTCTGTATTTTTTAAGACTAGTAATATTCTGTTTTTTTTAGATTTTAACAAGTTAATAGCAGATTTTTCAAAACTAGGGGCGATTACAACTTCACAAAAAAGTTTGTTAATTTCTTCAGCAGTTTCAAAGTCAATTTTTTTATTTGAAATTAAAACACCTCCAAAAGCAGAAACAGGATCACCAGCTAAAGCATCCTTGTAAGCATCTAAAAGCGAGTCTCTGGAAGCCAATCCACAAGCGTTATTGTGCTTTAATATGGCAAATGTTGGAATATCATTATAAAACTCTAAAATTAAATTTACAGCCGCATCAACATCAAGTAAATTGTTATAAGAAAGTTCTTTTCCATGTAATTGTTCAAACATTGAATTAAAATCTCCATAAAATGTACCTTTTTGATGTGGGTTTTCACCATATCGTAGTTCTTTTCCATTTTTAAAACTTGCCTTAAGAGAATTGTTATCCTCTTTGAAATAATTAAAAATAGCTGTGTCGTAATGAGAAGATACATTGAAAGCTCTAAATGCAAAGTTTCTTCTATATTCTAAACTGACTTCTCCATTGTTATTGTTAAGTATGTCTAAAAAATCTGAATAATCATCTTGTGAAGAGATACACATTACATCTTTGAAGTTTTTTGCTGCAGCTCTAATTAGTGAAATACCACCTATATCAATTTTTTCAATTATATTTTGTTCACTGTCGTTAGATTTTACTGTTTCCTCGAAAGGATAAAGATCAACAATTACTAAATCAATATTTGGAATTTCGTAATTTTTAAGATCATTTACATCATTATTATTATCGTTTCTGTTTAAAATTCCTCCAAAAATTTTAGGATGAAGGGTTTTGACTCTTCCACCAAGTATTGATGGGTATCCAGTAACGTCTTCAACTCTTAACACAGGAATTCCAATTTTTTTTAAAAATAGTTCAGTTCCACCAGTAGAATAAATTATTACTCCAAGATTATTGAGTTTTTTAGCGATTGGTTCTAATCCGTCTTTATTAAAAACAGATATAAGGGCTGACTTTAATTTTAGCATAATTTAATGGAAAAAATGTATACTATAAAAGTAGTTTTTTTTTAAAAAAATATTGCAGGGTTTATATAAAATTTTATATTTTTTTTGCAATTAAAATATTTATTTTTTTTAAAAATTTTAAATCATCTAATGTAAACCTACCGATTGTATTAGAATCAATATCGATTTGCCCAATATTTTTATTATTTGAGAATAATGGAACTACTATTTCAGATTTGACATTAATATTACAAGAGATGTAATTTTCTTCATCATTAACATCATCTACAATTATATGCATATTTGATTCAGCTGTTTGTCCGCAAATTCCTTTTCCAAAGGGAATTATTGTATGATCAGTTTTTAAACCAAAATATGTTTTTAGAACTAATTGATTTTTATCGTTGTGAAAGTAATATCCAACCCAGTCGTATCCTTTGATATTTTTTTGAAGAAATTCACAAACAAAATTTAGTGAATCTTTGAGGTTAAGATTTTTTATTTTTTTTTCTATTAAAGAATATTCATTTTCGTACATAAAAAAAACTGCCCATAAAGGGCAGTTATATTTTGTTAATTACATCATTCCTGGCATACCGCCGCCGCCCATAGGAGGCATTGCAGGAGGAGCGTCTTCTTTAATATCAACAAGAGCACATTCAGTAGTTAATATCATTCCAGCAACTGATGCAGCATTCTCCAGAGCAATTCTTGTTACCTTTTTGGGATCAATTATACCTTCTTTCAATAGATCAACATAAGTTTCGGTTTTTGCATCATATCCAAAATTACCTTTTCCATCCATAACTTTAGCAACAACAACCGAACCTTCACCACCTGCGTTCTCAACAATTGTTCTTAACGGAGCTTCGATAGCCCTAGAAATAATTTGAATTCCAGTTACTTCGTCTAAGTTTTCGCTTGTAATTTTCTCTAAAACTTTTCTAGTTCTTAATAATGCAACACCACCACCAGCTACTATACCTTCTTCAACAGCAGCTCTAGTTGCGTGAAGTGCATCGTCAACTCTATCTTTTTTCTCTTTCATTTCAACTTCAGATGCAGCACCAACATAAAGTACAGCGACACCACCAGCTAATTTTGCTAATCTTTCTTGTAGTTTTTCTTTATCATAATCTGATGTTGTAGTTTCTATCTGCGCCTTGATTTGATTAACTCTAGCTTCAATATTTTCTTTTACACCTGATCCATTTACTATGGTAGTGTTATCTTTATCGATAGTTACTCTTTCAGCAGAACCTAACATTTCAATTGTAGTATTCTCTAATGTGAATCCTCTATCTTCTGAAATTACAGTTCCACCAGTTAAAATAGCAATGTCTTCAAGCATAGCTTTTCTTCTGTCCCCAAATCCAGGTGCTTTTACAGCAGCAATTTTTAATGAACCTCTTAATTTATTTACAACTAATGTTGCAAGAGCTTCTCCATCAACATCTTCGGCAATCACCAATAGTGGTTTACCGCTTTGTGCTACTGGCTCTAGTACTGGAAGTAAATCTTTCATTGCAGATATTTTTTTATCATACAATAAAATGTATGGAGATTCTAGATCTGACTCCATTTTTTCAGAGTTTGTAACAAAATAAGGAGAAAGATATCCTCTGTCGAACTGCATACCTTCTACAACATCAACATAAGTGTCAGTTCCTTTAGCTTCTTCAACTGTTATAACACCTTCTTTTCCAACTTTTTCAAAAGCTTCAGTAATTAAGGATCCTATTGATTGATCATTGTTTGCTGAAATAGAGGCTACTTGTTTTATTTTATCTGATGAACTACCAACAGTTTCTGCATTTTTATTTAACTGTCCTACAATAGCTTCAACAGCTTTGTCCACTCCTCTCTTCAAATCCATTGGATTCGCTCCTGCAGTAACATTTTTTAAACCTTCTTTCACAATCGCTTGTGCTAAAATAGTTGCGGTAGTCGTTCCATCTCCAGCTAAATCGTTAGTTTTAGATGCCACTTCCTTAACCATTTGAGCTCCCATGTTTTCTAATGCATCTTCTAGCTCAATTTCCTTAGCAACAGTAACTCCATCTTTGGTAATTTGTGGACCTCCGAACGCTTTTCCTATGATAACATTACGACCTTTTGGTCCTAAAGTAACTTTCACCGCATTTGCTAAAGCATCAACTCCTTTTTTAAGACCTTCTCTTGCTTCTACGTCAAATTGTATTTTTTTTGCCATTTTTTTATTTTTTTATTTTAAACAATTGCAAGAATATCTGATTCTCGCATAATTAAGTAATTTTTACCATCTAATTTAAGTTCTGTTCCACTGTATTTTCCATATAAAACAGAATCTCCAACTTTGACTGTAACAGGATTATCTTTAGTTCCAGGTCCAACAGCAACAATATTTCCTTTTTGAGGTTTTTCTTTAGCAGTATCTGGAATAATTATTCCTGATGCAGTTTTAGTTTCTGCTTCTAGAGGTTCTAATAATACTCTATCAGCTAATGGTTTAATTTTTAATTTACTCATAGTTTTATTTTTAATATTAAATTACAGCAATCATGCCAAGGTAATAAATATGACAAAATGGTCAAAGATTATTTTTTCAGTGACAAGCTGACATCGTAGTTATGAAACAGAATTATTCCTGAACTGGAATTTCCAGAGGAATTTCTTCAGATAATGCTTCAGGAATTGCTGTTTCTAAATTATTAGAATCCAACAGTTTTGAATCAATATTTTCGTTACTTCTGTCTAGTGTTATATTTGAAAGTAATATAAGAATTAGTAATAAAGAAGCTAATACCCATGTGCTTTTATCTAAAAAATCTGTAGTTTTTCGTACTCCACCTATTTGTTGAGAATCTCCTCCGCCAAATGAAGACGACAATCCACCTCCTTTAGGGTTCTGAACCATTATTACTAACACAAGTAAAAAAGAAACTATTAATATTAATATTAAAAAAATTGAAAAACTACTCATAACTTTTATTTTTTAAACTACTCTTTATAGTTTTGATTTGGTCTGCAAATAAACTGATTTTTTCTGGATATTTCAAGGAAAGAATTTCATAAGCTCTTATTGCCTCTTCAAATTTATTTTGTTTAAAATAAATTTTAGCTAAAGTTTCTGTCATAAATTCTTTTTTACTGACTTTAAAATCAGACGCTAAATCAGTATTTGAAATACTTTTTTCAGGATTAATTTTTGGTGTGACTTTTAAAAAACTTTCTATTATCGATTCTTGTGATGACTCGTTATTTGAAACATGCTTACTTACTTTAAGCCATTTAATAAATGAATTTTTAGTATTTTCTGAAAATAGAACAGGATTGGTTTTACTAGAAATTACATTATCAAGCTCTATGATATCGAACAAAACTGTTCTATCAGTAGTGTAGATTGAACTTGTTTTTAATGCACTGTTAAACCTTATGTTGTTAAATTTTTTTAAACCAATTAGTTCAATAATTCTTGCAGTTTGAAAATATGGATACTTTTTAATTATTTTTTTAATTGAAATACTTTGATCCAAACTAATATCATTTGGATTTTTAATAAGATTATTAAAACTATCTATACTAATATCTACCATTTTGCCAGTGAAGCGTTAAAAATATCTTGTGTAATTCTTTCAAATATAATATCATGAGCTTCAGATTTTACATTTAACAATTGTGTTTCAGCGGGATAATCAAAATAAAATGAAAATTTTCTTTCAAAATTATCTTCTTCTTTTTTTATATTAATAAATCTAACATTAACTCCAACTGTAAGTCTATTTTGAGAAGCTTGTAAGTTTGATGTTGAAGTCATTGGACTAACTCTATAATCCTTAATTTCACCTTCATAAATCAAATCAGCGTCTGAGCTTAGTAATTGTAAATTAGTTTGGTTTTGTAAAATATTTTGAAGAGCTATGGTAAAATCTCTATCCAAACCAGGTTCAAATATTGATCCCATTGAGTTACCAGCTTCATTTTCAAAAAAGTTAACCTGAAAACTTTCTGTTCCCTCAGGTATTGATGCACCTGTAAAAGAATAGTTTCCACAACTATGAGTAAAAATTGAGAGTATTAATAAAATAATTGTTTTATAATTCAATGTCATGTTGCTTAATTTTTCTGTATAAAGTTCTTTCCGAAATCCCTAATTCAATTGCTGCTGCTTTTCGTTTACCGTTATTTCTTTCCAATGCCTTTTTTATTAATTCTAGTTCTTTATCATGAATCGATAATGTTTCTTCTTCTTTTATCTCCTCTGCAAAGTGATATTTATCTTCCTTTGAATTAAAAATACTTTCTTTTTCTTTAATTTCAATAATTTCTGTATCCTTTTCTCTAATTAATTTTTCGTGTAAACTTTCTAATGAATTAAAATCTTTTTCTTTAATGTCTGATTTGTAATCTTCACTATTTAAATGATTTGTTATTTTTTTCAAGTCATTTAAATCTTTTTTCATATCAAATAAGATTTTATACAAAATCTCTCTTTCATTTGAAAAATCATCTGCTGATTTAGCTTTATTTACTAGGGCTGGCAATGTAGAGTTAAATTCTGGTAAATAAGATTGAAGTAACTGGCTTGAAACTTCTCTTTTTTCTTCCAAAACTGAAAGTTGTTCAGCAACATTTCTTAATTGACGAATATTTCCATTCCAACGATACATATTTAATAGACGCTGAGCATTTTCGTCAAGTCGAATGGTTGGCATATTATATTTTTTTGCGAAATCACTTGCAAACTTTCTAAATAATAAATGAATGTCTTCTCTTCTATTTCTAAGAGGAGGAATTTTGATTTCAACTGTACTTAATCTATAATAAAGATCTTCTCTAAATTTACCTTTCTGGATTGCTTTTTCCATATCAAGATTGGTAGCGGCTACAATTCTTACATTAGTTTTTTGAACTTCTGATGCCCCTACCTTAATATACTCTCCATTTTCTAAAACTCTTAAAAGTCTAACTTGAGTTGTTAAAGGCAGTTCTCCAACTTCATCAAGAAAAATAGTACCACCATCAGCAACTTCAAAATATCCTTTTCTTGCGCTATTAGCTCCAGTAAAAGCTCCTTTTTCGTGTCCAAATAATTCTGAGTCAATAGTTCCATCAGGTATAGCTCCACAGTTAACAGCAATGTATTTATTATGTTTTCTGTGAGATAGCTGATGAATTATTTTTGGAAAACTTTCTTTTCCAACTCCACTTTCACCCGTAACTAAAACCGAAATATCAGTAGGAGATACTCTCATTGCTTTTTCAATGGATCTGTTTAGAATAGGATCATTTCCTATTATTCCAAATCTTTGCTTAATATTTTGTGTACTAGATTCCATAATATTTTTTTTATAAATCTTGGCTAACTCCGATCAAAGTAGCAGATGTACATTCTAAAACTTTTACTTTTACAAAATCACCTATGTTATGTGATTGTTTAGGAAAAACAACCATTGTGTTTTGCTCATTTCTTCCTGCCCAATGTAAATTAGATTTTTTCGATTCCTTTTCTATCAAAACCTCTACTATTTTGCCTACGTATTGTCTTGTTCGATAATGACTGTGTGTTTGCTGTAAGTCTATTATTTCTTGTAATCTTATTTTTTTAACTGATTCCTTGACATTATCTTCAAATTTTTTTGCAGCAAAAGTACCCGGTCTTTCTGAGTATTTAAACATGTATCCAAAATCATACTGCACTTCCTTCATTAAACTTAAAGTCTGTTTATGATCCATGTCACTTTCATTAGGAAATCCAGTTATCATATCATGAGAAATTCCACAATTAGGGATAATGTCTTTTATGTTTTTAATTAAAGTTAAGTATTCCTCTCTTGTGTGCTGTCTGTTCATTGCCTTTAATATAGAGTCACTTCCAGATTGAACAGGAAGATGAATATAATTACAAATGTTATCATAATTTGCCATAGTTTTTATAACATCTAAACTCATATCCTGAGGGTTCGAAGTTGAAAATCTAATTCTAAGTTTAGGGAACGCTTCCGCAACTAGTTTTAGTAATTTAGAGAAATTTACTGATGTTTTTTTAACAAATTCGTCAGCATTTTTAAAATCTTTTTTTAATCCTCCACCATACCATAAATAGCTGTCTACATTTTGACCAAGCAGAGTAATTTCTTTATAATTCGAATTATTTAAATCTTTTATTTCATTTAAAATACTTTTAGGATCTCTACTTCTTTCTCTTCCCCTCGTAAATGGAACAACACAAAAAGTACACATATTATCACATCCTCTTGTTATTGAAACAAAAGCTGTCACTCCATTTGAAGAGAGTCTTACAGGGCTTATGTCACCATATGTTTCTTCTTTAGATAAAATAACGTTTACAGCATTTCTGCCTTCATTTATTTCTTCCAATAGGTTTGGAATGTCTTTATATGCATCTGGGCCAACAACTAGATCAACAATTTTTTCTTCATCTAAAAATTTACTTTTAAGTCTTTCGGCCATGCAGCCAAGTACACCAACTTTTAAATTTTTATTTTTTCTTTTTAATTTATTAAAACTTTCAAGTCTTTTTCTAACTGTTAATTCAGCTTTCTCTCTAATTGAACATGTGTTAAGTAAAATTAAATCTGCATCATTTAAATTATTGGTAGAATTATAACCTTCCTTTGAAACTATTGAAGCAACAACTTCACTGTCAGCAAAGTTCATTTGACATCCGTAACTTTCTATATAAAATTTCTTGGAAACTTTATTTTCATTTGATTTTAATCCAATACCCATAGCCTAATAATCTGTGTAAATTTTATGCAAATATAAAAATATGTGACAATATGTCAGTATAAATTTTAATTAAAAATATACTATTTATTAGTTACTGTAAATTTGGAATAAAAAAAAAAATATACTTTTGTGATCTCAAAATCCTTTTTAAATGTCTAAAAATTTAGTAATTGTTGAATCTCCTGCTAAGGCAAAAACTATTGAAAAATATCTTGGAGCAGACTTTAAAGTTTCCTCCAGTTATGGTCACATTTCAGATTTGCCATCTAAAGAAATAGGAATTGATGTAGACAATGATTTTAAGCCAAAATATATCATTTCAAGTGATAAAAAAGATGTCGTAAAGCAATTAAAAAAACAAGCATCTTCTGCAGATACAGTATGGTTAGCTAGTGATGAAGATCGAGAAGGAGAGGCTATTGCATGGCATTTATTTGAAAGTTTAAAGTTAGATAAAGCAAAGACTAAAAGAATTGTCTTTAGAGAAATTACTAAAAAAGCAATTTTAAATGCAATTGAAAATCCAAGAGAAATAAACTATGATTTAGTTAACGCTCAACAAGCAAGACGTATAATTGATAGATTGGTTGGATTTGAAATTTCTCCAATTTTGTGGAGAAAAGTTAAGGGAGGTCTTTCTGCAGGAAGAGTTCAATCTGTTGCAGTTAGATTGTTAGTAGATAGAGAAAATGAGATTAATGATTTCGTTCCTGTTTCTTCATTTAAAATCTCAGGAAAATTTTCTGATCCAAGCAATAATATTTTGGACGCTCAATTAAGCGGAGTTTTTGATTCTGAAGAAGAAGCTAAAAGTATTCTTGATAAAAGTTTAAATTCAAACTTTTTAATTTCATCTGTCGAAAAGAAACCATTTAAAAAATCTTCATCAGCTCCATTTACTACTTCTACTTTACAACAAGAGGCATCAAGAAAATTAGGATTTTCAGTAAGTCGAACAATGTCTGCTGCTCAAAGATTATATGAGTCTGGAAATATAACATACATGAGAACTGACAGTGTTAATCTTTCAGACGATGCTTTGAATGCTGCTGGAAAAGTTATATCTAAGACTTATGGAGAAAATTATCATAAAAGAAAAAAGTTTTCAAATAAAAATAAAGGAGCGCAAGAAGCCCATGAAGCTGTAAGACCTACAAATTTTGAAAAAAGACAAGTTAATATGGAATCTGATCAAATTAAATTATATAATTTAATTTGGCTAAGAACGATCGCTTCACAAATGAGTGACGCAATTTTAGAAAGAACTATTTTAAAAATATCCTCAGATAAATATGAAAATCAATTTACTTGTAAAGGTGAGATAATTCAATTTGATGGATTTTTAAAAGTTTACATTGAAGGGATTGATAACAATGAAAATGAAGATTCTCAAGGATTGCTTCCGAACCTTCAAAAAGGTGCTCAATTGTCTAGTAATTCAATAACAGCAACTGAAAAGTTCAGCCGACCACCTTATCGATATTCTGAAGCTTCTTTAGTTAAGAAATTAGAAGAATTAGGAATTGGACGCCCATCTACATATGCTCCAACAATTACAACTATTCAAAATAGAAAATATGTTGTTAAAGGTACTTATGAAGGGTATGAAAGAAATTACAGACAGCTTTTTACTCAAAATAATGAAATAAAAACTTCGCTATTAACTGAAAATACAGGTTCTGACAAAGGAAAGTTAGTCCCCACAGAAGTTGGAATGATTGTAACTGATTTTCTAGTTAACAACTTTCAAAATATTTTAAATTATAATTTTACCGCAAGTGTTGAGCAAGATTTTGATAAAATTGCCAATGGTGATATTGAATGGACAAGTATTTTAAAAGATTTTTATGGTCCGTTCCATACAACAGTTGAAGATGTGCAACAAAATGCAACAAGAGAAACTGGAGAAAGAGTACTAGGGGTCGATCCAGTAAGTGGAAGAAAGGTAAGTGTAAGGCTTGGTAAATTTGGTCCAATGGCTCAAATTGGAACAGTTGATGAAGAAGAAAAACCAATATTTGCAGGACTTCTTCCAGATCAAAAAATAAGTAAAATTACATTTGAAGAAACAATGCAGCTTTTTAAACTACCTTGTTACTTAGGAGATTTTGAAGAGCTAAGCGTTGAATCTAATGCAGGTAGATTTGGACCCTATGTAAAACACAACAACGTATTTGTATCTCTTCCAAAAGGTTTAAGTCCTCTTGAAGTTTCATTAGAACAAGCTATTGAGCTTATTTTAGAAAAAAGAAAAATTGATGCTCCAATTGCTAGTTACGAAGGCTTTGATATAAGTAAAGGAAAAGGAAGATTTGGACCATTTATAAAATGGAATGGTTTGTTTATCAACGTTAATAAATCATATGATTTTGATAATCTTAGTGAAAAAGATTGTTTTGAATTAATTGAACTTAAAAAGAAAAAGGAAGCTGAAAAACTATTAAAAGTTTGGGACAATCTAGGTATTAGATTAGAAAAAGCTAGATGGGGAAGATTTAATTTAATAAAAGGTAAAGTTAAAGTTGAATTTCCTAAAGGAACAGATTTAGATAAATTTAATGAAGATAATGTAGGGGATTATTTTAAAAAGAAAAAGTCTAAAAAATCTAAGCCCAAGAAATAGTTATGACTAGTGACTATTTATCCCCAATAAGTAAAAAAGATTACATAAAAGCTTGTAATGAAGTATTATCTGATCATTCATTATTAATATTAAGAAGAAATTTATTATAATTGGTATGAAATTTGAGAAGGTGTTAATAATATTATTATTTTTATAAACTTTAACCAAAGAATATCTAGTGAAAAATATATTTTATCTACTATTTATCGTAATTTTTATTTCAAGTTGTTCTAATAAAAATGATAGAGGAGAGTTAATAGGAGTCAAGGGAACAAAATTTTTTCCAGACAAACCCTCTGGAATGGTTCTAGTGCCAAGTGGTTCTTTTTTAATGGGTATGGCAGATGATGATATTGCTGGACTTCAAAACGCTCCAATAAGTACGGTTTCTATAAAAGCTTTTTTTATGGACGAAACTGAAATCACCAATGGTGAATACAGACAATATGTAAATTGGGTTAAAGATTCTATAGTAAGGCAATCTCTTGCTGTTAGAGCAATTGAAGAAATTGGAGAATCCCCCTCTCAAGAAGAATTAGACAAAGACAACAGTATAAATTCTTATTTTCCTGTATACCAACCAATAAGTGAAGTAAGTGATGATGAAAAAAGCGGTTATGAGTTATATAGAGAACAAAATTCGTTTGGAATTAATCCCTATGATAAGAAAACATTTAATTTAAATTTTGACATTGATTTAATTTGGGAAAGAGAAGAATATCCTGATTTAGCTTACGCTGAAGTTATGGAAGGTCCAATTGAAGGTACGGGTTTTTATTTGCCAGAAGATGAATCTTACAATGGAGAAAGAATATTTGACATCAAGAAAATTGTATACAACTACACTACTTTTGATGCTGCTGAGGCTATAAAATACCCGGATAGTGCAAGAAAAAATTTCTTTGTTCAAAAATCAATTCCTGTTTATCCTGACACCACTGCATGGATTAAAGATTTTTCTTACAGCTATAACGAGCCTATGCACAATGATTACTTCTGGCACGATGCATATACTGATTATCCCGTGGTAGGTATTTCTTGGGAGCAGGCTACTGCCTTTGCTCACTGGAGAACAATGTATAAAAACAATTATCAAAAGACATTAAAAAATGGTTCTAGAGTTGCCAGCTACAGGCTCCCAAGTGAGGCAGAGTGGGAGTATGCAGCAAGAGGTGGATTAGAATCTGCAACATACCCTTGGGGCGGTCCTTACACAATGGATTCAGAAGGATGTTTTTTAGCTAACTTTAAGCCCAACAGAGGAGATTATGCAGCTGACGAGGCTTTATATACTGTTGAAGCAAAGTCATTTTGGCCTAATGATTATGGATTATATAATATGGCTGGAAATGTTTCAGAATGGACTAGATCATCTTATGATAAAGGTGCTTATCAGTTTGATTCAGGACTTAATCCAAATGTTACAGATACCATTAATTTAAGAAAAGTTATTAGAGGTGGATCGTGGAAAGACACCGCCTATTTTTTAAGGGTAAGTACAAGAGATTACGAGTACAAAGATGAAAAAAGATCCTATATTGGTTTTAGAACTGTTCAGGACTATTTAGGTGAAGATGGTGGAGGTGATAGAAACCAAAATAAAATATTTTAAACCATCTATTATAATGATGGTCTAATTTTTGAAATTAAACAATAAAAAAGTTATGGCAAATAAAAGAAAAAAATTTATACCTGATAATTGGATAGAATTAATGTTTGGAGTTGGTGCATCAATTGTAATTATTGGAGCACTTCTAAAAATTACCCATAGTGATTTTATTTTTTCAGGAAACACATGGTTAACTGCAGGACTTGTAACTGAAGCAATAATTTTTTCTATTTCAGGTATTCAAGGTTTTATGACTGGAGATTCTTCAGTTGAAGATCCAGGTCTTCAAACAATTGAGGCTGAAACACAATCTTTACAGAAAGCAGTTGATCAAACCGTTACTGGATTAAGTTCTCTAAATAAAAATTTAACAGCTGCAACAGCTGCAACAGAATCTTTTTCTGTGCCAAATAATATTAGTGAAAATTTAAATAGTTATAATGATAACTTATCATCTGCAGCTTCTAAACTTACTAGTATTAATGAATTGTACGATTCTTTAAATAAATCTTTATCCGAAGTAAATTCTTCAACTTCTTCAATGAATATTCCTGAAGGTCTGGGTGAGGAGCTAAACAAAATGAAGGAAACTATTAATGAACTTAATGCTAAGTATTCTTCAATGCTTGAAGGAATGAACAAATAACATATGGCTGGAAAATCAGATACTAGACAGAAAATGATAAACATGATGTACCTTGTGTTTATTGCTATGCTTGCTTTAAATATTAGTAAAGAAGTATTAGCAACTCTTGGTATTTTAAATGATGATCTAGAATCTTCGATTGTAGAGTTAGAGTCATCTTCAAAAATAAATTACGATCAAATAAGTTCAAACTCTGATAATTTAGACTATAAAATTGCTTCAGAAATGGTAGGTGACATAAAAAATGTTTCTGATGATTTTTACAACTTTATTCAAAACATTAAAGATTCTCTTATTAGTTCGGATGAAAATAATTATTTAAAAGAGGTTAGTGTAAAATCAAATAGAGACTCAATAATTGTTATGACTGATTATCAAATAATGGACAAATCACAAACTCTTGACGATTATTTTTTTGTTGGCGATTTATATACTGAAAAAGGAGATCTATTTCTTGATAAGTTTACTAATTATCCTTTTTCAATTAATGAAACTTTAGATCAAATTACTGACAAAGAATTAAATTCAGAAAAAGAAACTAAAATAAACTATGAATTTGGTTCTATTAAAGATGATTTATCAAACAGATTCAAATATTCCGAAAAAGTTGTAACAAGCGAAGGAACAGAATCACCTTTTTTAAATTATAATTTTCAGGGCTTTCCTATGATTGCCTCAATATCAAAACTTACTAAAATTCAATCTGATATAAGGTATATTGAAAATAAAGTACTAACTCAAATCTTAAATGCTGTTCAGAACAAAGGTCTTAATTTTAATACATTTCAAA